>JBAQHC010000510.1:0-12808 GCA_049288095.1 Alphaproteobacteria bacterium
GTCATCATCTCGTCAACCGGTCCAAGGCCGATGCGTCGTTCCTTGTTGTCGGTCACCGGGATTCGACGGACTGGGGCGAATATCCGGATATCGATCTCAGGTTTGCGCGCGAGAACGCGCCGCCCGAGCGCGGGCCCGGCGTTTACACGCACAAGGACGGCAGCAAGTATTGAGTTGAAGGAGCTAGTGAAGTGCCGAAAATCGATGTCTCGGTGGCGCCACGCTTCGAGGGCTCGGCCTATCCGAAGCCGTTCGACGAGCCATGCAAAGGCCGTGAGGGCGTGCGCCTCGGCGTTGCAGGCGGCTTGACCCAATTCGGCGTCAATCTCGTAACGCTAAAGCCCGGTGCGTGGTCGAGCCAGCGACATTGGCACATGAAGGAGGACGAGCTTGCTTATGTCGTTTCCGGCGAAGTTGTGCTGATTGAAGACGAAGGCGAGACGGTCTTGCGCGCGGGCGACTTTGCAGCTTGGAAGGCCGGCATCAAGAACGGCCATCATCTAATCAATCGAACCGATATGGATGCCAAACTGCTCGTTCTCGGCACGCGTGATGACAGTGATTGGGGCGAGTACCCTGACATCGATCTCAAGTTCGATCCCGTGCCCTACAGCGAAGCAGGCGGTGCTGTCGGCGGCTTCGCGCACAAGGACGGCACGCCCTATTGAGCGGTCAAAGTTCCGTCATCCCGCGCGCATCGCAGCACGAAGTGTTTGCGATGCTGGCGGGGGATCTGCCGGTGATTGGGAATAGGTCCCGGATCTGCGAAGCGGCACTATGTGCCGCATCGCGTCCGGGATGACAGATGGACTAGCCCCATCTCGCGTGTTCGGGGCCGGGCGCGAAAGCCTCATCGGGCTTGCCGGTTTTGCTCATTGCAAGCGCCTTTTTGACCGCTGGGCGGTCTTTGATTCTTGCCATAAGCGAAGTGAGCTTGGGTGCGCCTTGGAAGGCATCGGGTACGAGCTTGGGCGCTGACATCAAAAGCGAGAATGCCTCGATATCCGAGATCGAATAATTGGCGCCCGCGAGCCACGGTGTCTTGCCCAGCTGCTCCTCGAGGCGGCTGACCGCAAACTTCACCTTGCGGCGCGAATCCTCGAGCACTTCCTCCGTGTACGAATCATCAAGCGCGGTGGCCCAGGCGACTTTGCGTTCCTGCGTCGCCATCTTGTCCATGATCGGGTCTTTGGAGTTGAGGCGGCGCTCTTTGAGGATCGGCGCGAGGAATTTGTGGCAGCCGAGCGTGGTGATCGCGGGTGCGGTCGATTCGCCGAGCAAGCGCCCCCACATCCTGACGCGCCAATTGCCTTCGGGATCGCCGGGCAAAAGCTTGGGCGCGTTCTTTGGGAACGCATCATCGAGATATTCGAGCATGAAGAAGCTTTCGCTAATCACTTTGCCGTCGTGATCAAGCAGTGGGCCCTCATTCTCGGGGTTGTTGGTGGATTCAATATTCGGCTTGGGGCCGGATGAGAATTGTTCGAAGCGCGTAGGGTCCTGATGAACGCTCTTGAACTCGATATTCTTCTCGTTGAGCGCGATCAGTGCCTTCAAGCTGAAGGTGTTCGGCTCGGAGTGATAAAGTGTGAGCATTAATGCCTCCCTTCGGCTTTAGTGTTTGCGCTCGAGATGCGTGAGCCGCTGCGCATTCATCGTCTTGCCGAGCGACCATGCCGCCTTTGTGGCGGGGCGCTCATAGATCTTGCGCAGCCATTCCATGGTTTTTGGCGTCTTCTCATCGCTCACAACGCCGCCCGGCTGCGCCGGCATGAAATAGCAAAGATTGAAGGCGTTGATGTCGGCGAGAGAGTAAGTTTCGCCGGCGAGCCATGCGTGCTTGGTGAGCTCCTTTTCCATGAGCTCAGCGCCATAGGCGACGCGCCGGCGTGACTCGGCAAGCTCCTCTTCGCTGAACGTGCCGTAAATCGCCTTTGACCAGGCGATCCGCCGCTCTTTGAGCGGAATGGCTTCGATCTTCTGCTTGAGAAGTTCCGGGTCTTTGTTGCGCGCCGATGGGCCGATGAAGAAATTCCAGCCGGCCATCGAGGCGGAGGGCGCGTAATACTGATCGAAGAACTTCATCCACCAGCGCATGCGCCAGCGCTCTTCGGGATCGTCGGGCGAGAGCTTCGGCCCCTCAAACGCTTCGTCGACATATTCCATGATCGCGGTCGACTCGTAGAGCATGAGATTGTCATGCACCATCGCCGGGATGGTGCCGTTCGGATTGATCTTGAGATATTCGGGATTGTGCTGATCGAAGTTCAGAAGATCGAGATAGTGGCTCTTAAATTCGACGCCCTTTTCTTTGAGCGTCAGAATCGGCTTGCCCGAATTCGCGTTCGGTTCCCAATGATAAAGCGTGATCATGCTTGTTCCTCCCGGGAAGGCGCATGTTATAGGAGCTTTGAGCGAGTGCACGCAAATCGCCTAAGGCAGCTTAGCGCGGCTTGCGTTTTTGCGTTGCGGCAAGCTGTGCGTGCCGAAAGCACGTGACGGTGTGGTCGTTGACCATGCCAACGGCCTGCATGAAGGCATAAACGATGGTCGGGCCGACGAACTTGAAACTGCGCGCTCTCAAGGCTTTCGAGACTTCGCGCGACAAAGGTGTCTCGGTGGGAATGTCGGACTTGCCTTTGAAGGCGTTCTGGATCGGCGCGCCGTCGACGAAATCCCAAAGGAATTTGGACAGCCCGCCATCGGCTTCGAGCTCGAGTGTTGCGCGCGCGCCGGCAATTGCGCCTTCGATCTTGCCGCGATGGCGGACGATGCTGGGATCGGCAAGCAAGCGGTCAATATCTCTTGGGGTGAAACGGGCGACGAGCTCGGGCTTAAAGCCCTTGAAGGCTTTGCGGAAGGCTTCGCGCTTCCTCAGGATCGTGATCCAGGAAAGCCCAGCCTGAAACCCGTCAAGCATGAGCTTTTCGTAGAGTGCGCGGCTGTCGCGCTCCGGCACGCCCCATTCCTCGTCGTGATAAGCGATGTAGAGGGGATCTTCGCCCGGCCAGGAGCAACGCGAGACGGACGGCGATTTGGGCATTCCAGTGTGGCCCTCGGCACGGCTAAATAAGGCGTCGACTGTGACCCGAGGTTGCGCCAAACGCAAAGGCCGCCGCAAGATCTCGCGCCCCAGTTGATTGGCGAAGCAGCCAGGAGGCAGACTTCCGGAGGCGCGGAAGTTGCACGTCTTTCCAGCGCCCCTGGGCATAGGGTTGGAGCACATGACATCGAAATTCCTGACTTGGATCGCGTCTTATCCGCGGTCAGGCAACACTTGGACTCGCATCTTCCTCGCCAATTGGATGGCGAATAGCGACAAGCCGATCAATATCAACGAGCTGCCGATTTATGGCCTGGGGTTCTCGGAGACTGAGGAGCTACTGTGGAAACATGTGTGCGGCAAGATTGCCCCTCCCGAAGAGGTGCAGATCAGGCGCCGCGTCGAGGTGCAGCGCGCTATTCCCGAATGGGCGCGCCAGCTTCAGGAAGGCGGCACGGGCCAGCAGTTCTTCGTCAAGATCCATAGCTTCCGCGGCACGATCAACGGGCACAACACGGTCGCCGAGGACGCGACCCATCGCTCGGTCTATCTCATTCGCGATCCGCGCAAGGTGGCGCTCAGCTTCGCCAGCCTCACCAATCGCCCTGTCGCCGAAGTCGTCGACATGATGGCCGATAACCAGGCGAAGCTCGGCGATCGCCAAGCGTATCAGTTTATCTCGTCGTGGTCGTTCAATGTTTGGAGCTGGCAGCCACACAGCCTTGTGGTGCGCCAAGAAGATCTGCCGCATGCCTTCCGCCAGATCGTGAACTATCTGGGGCTGGGGCATGATGAGGAGCGATTTCAACGTGCAGTGAAGTTCTCCGCGCTGAGTGAGCTGATGCGCCAGGAAAGCGAGAGGGGCTTTAGGGAGGCGCAATTCGGTCGGTTCTTCGGCGAGAAACATGCCGCGTTGCCTGAAGACCTTAGGCGCAAGATCGAGCGCGATCATGGCGATGTGATGCGCGCCTATGGTTATCTGAAATAGCTGCTGGCGCGGAACAAGGGGCCCGCCCTATCCTGGCGCAAGCGACTTGTTTCGACAGACAGTTGAATCATCCAGGGCTATGGCGCTGAAAGTACCAATAGAGATTGAGGTCAATAGGCTGCGGGATCTGCAAAGGCAGGGCAATCACAACGAGGTGTTGCGCGATATCAAGCCGCTCATTGCCGACTCACCGCAAGATCGAGATCTCTTGCTCATCGAAGCCATCAGCCTTCGTAGCCTTGGGCGTATTGCCGAGGCGATGGCAGTGCTTGATCGCCTTCAAAATTTGCAGCCACAGTTTGCACCCTTGCATCAGGAACGGGGCAATTGCTTTGTCGCCCTGGGAGACAAGCCGCGCGCGATCGAGTCGTTCCGCAGAGCTGTGGGCCTAAACCCTGCACTGCCCGCGAGCTGGAGGATACTCGAAACACTTTATCGCTCCGGAGGTGATGCGCGTAATACAGCGGTCGCTCGTACTCATGTCGCAACGCTCGCAAGCCTGCCTGCCGAGGTTGTTCACGCGACATCGCTATTCTTCGACGGCGAGCTTAACGCTGCCGAAACGCTCATCCGGAACTTTTTGGCACAACGTGGCCGTCACCCCGAAGCAATGCGCCTTCTCGCCAATATCGGCGCCGCTCGCGATGCGCTTGATGATGCCGAGCAGCTGTATAAGGCGGTGCTTGAGCTTGCACCTAAGCATCATGCAGCGCGATACGAATACGCGGCAACGCTGGCGAAGCAGAACAAATTTGCGGAGGCACAGGAAGAGCTGAAGCGCCTGCTCAGCTTGGATCCGCGCAACGTCAATTATCGATTGCTCGCAGCAGCGATTGCCTTGGGCCTCGGAGATACCCAACGGGCGATCGGCATCTACAACGATCTTCTGACGCAGTTTCCCAAAGCCCATGACATCCATTTGTGGATTGGACACGCACTCAAGACGGTCGGTGATTTGCCGAAAGCAATCGAGCATTATCGTAGCGCGGCCACCTTGCGGCTGGATTTTGGTGAAGCGTTTTGGGGTCTTGCCAACCTCAAAAACTATCGCTTTAGCGATGAGGAGATCGCCCGCATGCGAGCCGGCGAAGCATCTCCGACGATCTCGTTGATGGATCGCTGTCACCTCTACTTCGCCCTGGGCAAGGCGCAAGAAGACCGCGCCGTGTTCGCCGAATCTTGGCGATATTATCAGCGCGGTAACGCCCTCAGACGCTCGCAGATCCACTACGATCCCGAGGTCATCGAGAACAACACGCGCAACCAGATCGCGGTTTGCACAAAAGAATTCTTCGAAGAACGAAGGGGATGGGGCGATGGACGCCCAGATCCCATTTTCATCGTGGGATTGCCGCGCTCCGGCTCAACGCTCATCGAGCAAATTCTGGCATCGCATTCGCAAGTCGAGGGCACGCAGGAGCTCTTCGCCATCCAGCGAATTGTTCTCGACCTTCAAGGCCGCCAGTCTGATGTCAACGGGCCACGCTATCCGGCAATTCTCCGAAAGATGAGCGCCGGCGATTTTCGTACGCTCGGGGAGAAGTTCATTGAGGGCACGCGGATGTTTCGGACCGGCGAGCCCTTCTTTATCGACAAGATGCCCAACAATTTCCGCGATATCGGGCTCATTCATCTAATGTTGCCGAATGCCAAAATCATCGATGTCCGGCGGGAGCCGGTCGCCTGCTGTCTCAGCAATCTGAAGCAGCTGTTCGCGACCGGGCAGGAGTTCGCTTACAGCGTGGAGGATATCTCGCGATATTATCGCACCTATCTCGAACTTATGCGTCACTGGAGCGAGGTGCTGCCAAGAAGGGTCCTGCAGGTTCATTACGAAGACGTCGTCGACGATCTGGAAGGCGGTGTGCGTAGAATTCTTGAATATTGCGATTTGCCGTTCGAGCCGTCTTGTGTCGAGTTCCACAAAACAAAGCGCAGCGTGTACACGCCCAGTTCCGAGCAGGTGCGTGCGCCAATCTTTCGCGATGGCGTCGATCAGTGGAAGAAGTACGAGCTGTGGCTCGGCCCGCTCAAGCATGAGCTTGGTGATGCGGTGACACGGTACCGCGATTAATCAAAGAGCTCATCAGCGGCCGAGAGCATAGAAAAAGGGCGGCGCTTTTGGCGCCGCCCGATCGCTTGACTGAAGATCCTGATCAGAACTTGAAGTTCACGCCGAGGAAGAATTCCCGACCAAGGAGATCGTAGGTCGGATAGGCATTCGGGCCGCCGACACCGGAGGCGCCTTCACCCGAATTATTGCCCACATCGCCCGCGCCGGGGATAACCGGCGGATCCTTGTCGAGGATGTTGTTGATGCCGCCGCGGAACGTAACGCCCGGACGGAAGTTCCAGGTGCCGGAAAGGTCGAAATAGCTGACCGACGGGATCGTTGCCCACGGCAATCCGGGTGTGAGCGCTGGATCCTGAAGGGCAGTCTGGTTCGACGCGGCATCAAGCCCCGCCGTTCCAAAATACCGCCACTGCGCGGATATCAGGAAGTCCCATGGCGAATCCCAGCTTGCACGCAGGGTATGACGCCACTCGGGCTGGATTCCGCAAGTGTTGCCCCAGAGGCCGGCGCAGTCATAGACCGAACCGGGCCCGCCATTGGTGACGGCGGAGAGGAGCTCCGAGCCAACGAAAGCAAGTTGGACCGAACCCCAGTTATTCCAGAGCGGATGGCTATATGTGCCCTGAAAGTCGATGCCGCTGTTCTTGGCACCGGTAAGGTTTTGCAGCGGCGTATTCACAAAGCCGCCGCCAGCGATCGTGTTGCCGAACAGATAACCCTGCGACGAACGCACGACGAGAACGCACGAGGCAGGATTGCCGGTTGTCAGGCAGTCCTGAAGGATGCCGCCCGGCGTGTTGATGCCGATGAGGCCGTGCTGATTGATCTTCCAGTAGTCGATGCTGAAGTTGAGGCCCGGGATCCAATGCGGGGTGAGAACCGCGCCCCATGAATAGGTGTTGGATTTTTCGGGCTTCAGTGCCGGCACGCCTGGAAGCGTACCGTCGTTGCCGCCTTGCTCGACGCTGCACTGTGCCGCCGGGCACTGGATGATGTTGCTCGTTGCGCCACCGTCGCCGTATTGAGCTGCGGTGACCCCGGTATTCGCGCATTGCGCCAATGTTGCCGTTGCCGGAACCGTGTTCCCGGCCGCGTCCACCGTCGGTGCGCAAGGATCGACGGTCAACACCGCTGAGTTAGTGACGTAATTCGGGATGAACAGGTCGGCGAGGTTCGGCGCGCGAACAGCTCGCTGGAACGATCCGCGGAAACGGATGTCCTCTGACGGTTCCCAATCCAACGTTACCTTGTAGGTGTCCGTACCACCAGCAAGGCTGTACTCGGAGTGGCGGTAGCCGCCATCGAGTGTCAGGTCCTTGATCCAAGGCTTATCTTGGATGAAGGGCACCCTGAGCTCGATGTAACCTTCTTTGACATCGTAGCCGCCTTCGCTGGCCGGGAGTGCACCGCCTGCGCCAGCCAACGCGCCCGACTGCCAGAGAGAGTCGGCCTTATAGCTTTCAGACTCACGGCGATACTCAACACCGAGAGCCGTGCTGACGCCGTCCGAAGCCAAGGGCGATTTCATGCCGTAGCGGGCAAGATCGCCAGTGACGGAGGCGCTGGCAAGGAGCTGCTTGGTGTCGCCCCACGCAACGCCGTCGGCGCTGATGTAGTCCAGCGCTGCCTGGGTGACGCCGCCCTGTGCAAAGATATTCCAGGGCACGCATGCCAAGTCGGTTTTGTCGACAACAGACTTACAAGTTGGCACGCCGCCGACATCGACGACCTGCAACGCCTTGGCAATGCGCTCGAGGTTGAAGTCGCGATTGTACTGCTGCGCAATCGTTGCGTAGTAGTACTGACCATAGGCGTCGTAGGTCCACCCGTCGAACAGGTCGCCCTTGGCCCCGACCAACAAGCGATAGCTCTGGTGCTCATAGAAGCTTACACGGGGTCCGCCTTCGATGTCGCGACGACCGATAACGACAGGAATGCTTTCGGTCGCGCCGGCAGGCTGTGGGCCGAGAGAGGCGGCAATAACCGCTGGATCGATGCCGGCGGTCTCATCCTCCGGCGTTGCCGGATCATCCACGATGTCCGGCACCTGATCTGCGTCGCACAAGGCAGCGTGCTGTTGCGCCGACAAGAGCGGATTGTCGCAGTTTACGAGCTGCGCACCGTCCTGTTTGAACAGCGCTGTTGGACCAATCTTTGTGACGGAGCGATCATCCATGAAATTGAGGTCGCTGTAGAGCTTTAGATGATCGTTGATGTCGTAGTGGGCAAAATAGCCTGCCGTGTAGCGCTCATCGCCGCGCGACAGGTATTGGAAGGGATTGGGATTGAAGTAGTTCGGCGGGCTGCCACCAGGCGTTCCGAATGGCTCGAAATTGCTGCCGACGACAGTGAAATCGCTGCCATTGTTGGTGTTAATGAACTCGTTCGAGTTTGACGAGCCCGCGCAAGCAAAGCCTTCTTTCAGCGGAAGGTTGAAGGGAGCTTCCTGCAAAAAGGTCAGACCGCCGACGAGCAAGCAGCTCGAGTAGTCGCGTTGGCCTTGCGTCACGGGCGCTTGGTTGTGATAGCCGAAATAGGCCGTGATGTTGCCCATGCCGTCACCCGAATTAACGCCCATCGCAATCGACAGGTCTTTGTTGCGGCCGTCGACCACGTCCTTCTTCGGAATCGGGAAGCCCGAATACGCAAGCGCGGCTTGCGACGGTGAGTTCCCATTGGTGTGCGTGAAGAGTCCGTATTGGGCGTCGATCTGAATGCCCTGCAAGTCCTTCTTCATGATGAAGTTGACGACGCCGGCAACGGCATCGGAGCCGTAGACCGCGGACGCGCCGCCCGTCACCACGTCCACGCGCTCAACGAGCTGACCTGGAATCTGGTCAAGGTCGGGCGCAGGATTGGGATTGCCAGCGTTTGAATCGCCCGGTCCCAATCGCACGCCGTCCATCAGCACGAGAGTGCGCTGCGGGCCGAGGCCGCGCAAATCGGCCGTGGTGACACCGCCTGGTCCGCTCAGCGGATTTGGCGTGTTCGAGAAGTCGATCGCCGGCACCTGAAACGCTTGCGGAAGGTTATTGAGGATGTCCGAGACCTCGGTCTTGCCTTGGAGTTTGAACTCCTTTTCATCGATGGTCTGGATTGGGCTGACGCTCTTCAGGTTGGCCTGAGGAATACGTGATCCCGTAACGATGATTGTCTGCTGTGCGGTTTCACGACTGGATTGGTCTTGCGCTAACGCCGGTGTGACCCCTACAGCGAGGGTGCCGGCAATAGAGCCAAGAAGCGCAGCACGTAGACTGCGCGCGACTACTGGTTTTGGTAACACATTAAGCCCCCATTTATGAGGCGGACCAGCCTCAGTGGACACGATCTATTGCCCGGAATTCGTCCGGGCGGATTCCCGCGTTTGCCGCGGGTAATCTGCTGACACCGACGCTAGGCGCGCTCCAAAAGCGGGTCAAACTCTTTGACGCTTTTGCGAATTATCCGGCCAAGGCGTGGCTCACAGAGCACGCTTTACCATGATTTCCTCAAAATTTTCTTGCTTGAAACCGGGGATTGCCGCGATTTTCTTCACCAGGCACGTCGAGATCGTTTCGCCGACACGATCGGGAACTGCGAGTCTTCGTACCGGAGCCGGGGTGAATCGTCCGCCGACAGAGCATTCGCCTCGCGCTTCGGGCGATCCGTCAGTGCTCGATACGCAGAAAGCGCGCACGGTGCCAATTGAGCGCGTTGTCTTCCCAGCCTTTGACGTAGTCGCGCACAAGCGCACGAGAGACGCTGTAAAACAGCGGTACGACCGGCTGGTCATTGAGCTCTATTTGTTCGGCCGATTTGAGCAAATTGGAGCGGTGAACGAGATCCTGGGTGCGCGCGGCCTGATCCATCAAGTCGTCGTACTTGGTGTTTCTGTATTTTCCGTAATTCATTTGTCCGGAACTCGACTGGAGTACGAACAGAAAGTTCTGCGCGTCGTTATAGTCGGCAACCCAGCCGGCATCGGCGACCGAAAAATCCTGCGTGCGCAATGCGTTGTAATGTACGGCGGTGTCCGAATTGAGGAGCTGGGCGTTGACGCCGACTTGTCTCCACATGGCTTGCAGCGCGACAGCGATCCGGCCGTTGTCCGGATTTTCGCGGTACCGATACTCGAAAGTCAGAGGTTTGTCGGGCGTAAATCCCATTTGCGCCAACAGGTTGCGTGCCTCATCGAGCCGCTTCTGCATCGGCCAATCTTTGAAATCGAGCGTGGGTCCACCTGCGTAGTTCGCCATGCCCGGGGGCACGAGCGAGTAGGCAGGAACTTGCCCAGTGCCAAGCACCTTGTCTGTCAGGATAGAGCGATCGATAGCGAGCGAGAGCGCCCGGCGCACCCGAGCGTCAGTGAACGGAACGCGCGTTGTGTTGAACTGAATATAGGTCGTTGCGACATACGGGAAGACGTGCGCCTCCGAGGGCTTGATCTCCGGATAGCCGCCGGCTTTGAGCTTTGCATATTCGCGCGTCGGAAAATCGTTGGTGCAGTCGATCTCGCCCGCGCGGAATCGCGCGAGCGTCGTATGATTGTTCGAGATCGGCAAATAGCGGATCTCGTCGATCTGCACATTCTTCACATCGTAGAAGCGCGGATTCTTGGCGAGCCTGACAACCGAGTTCGGTGTCCATTCAACGAGCTTGTAGGCGCCATTGACTGCGATATTTTGTGGCTTGATCCATTCAGCGCCGACTTTCTCGACAATGTGCTTAGGCACCGGAAACGTCGTGTGATGCACCAGGAGGTTGATGAAGTAGGGAGTCGGACTCTCAAGCGTTACTTCCAAAGTTTTGGGATCGGTTGCGCGTGCGCCGAGACTTGATACCGGCAGCTTTCCACTATTGATCGCCTGCGCATTCTTGATGGGGTAGACGAGCGAGGCATATTGCGCGGCCGTCCTTGGATCCAGGATGCGCTGAAACGCAAAGACAAAATCATCCGCTGTCAACGGTACTCCATCCGACCAATTCATATCAGCGCGAAGTTTAAAGGTGTAGACAACGCCGTCCTTCGAAATGGAATAGCTTTCAGCCGATCCCAATGTCGGCTGGCCTTTGCTGTCTTCGGTCATGAGGCCGAGCAACATGTCGCCGATAATGTTGGCTTCCCACGTGCCGGACGACTTATGTGGATCGAGCGAGTCCGGCTCGGCGCCGTTCGAGCGGCGGAGCACGATCGGTGCTTGGGCGCGCACGCCCAGTGGAATGACGAGCGCGCCGGCAATCGGTAGCGCCGCGCCCGCCTTAAGCGCCCATCGGCGTGAAATTCTTCTCATCGTGTTTCCTCGTCCCCGATTTCGGCCAAGAATATCCCCCGGCTGCCGCGGCGACAAACACAACAGACCTAATTTGACCGAATTGTGAGCCTCAGGGCCGCCGTGCGCTCGATGCGCATATAGCGCGTGCGGTGCCATTTGAGGAGATTGTCCTTGAAACCCTCGACGTAGGGTCTCACGAGCTGGCGCGTCGCGGCGAAATATTCCGGGATCACCGGCGCATCATCGAGGATGATTTGCTCGGCGTCGCGCAACAGCTCTGCGCGCGCCTTGAGATCGAGCGTCGCAGCGGCTTGATGCATGAGCGCGTCATATTTTGGATTGGCGTATTTCGAATAGTTCATTTGCCCTGATGTCGACTCCATCAGGAACAGGAAGTTCTGCGCATCATTGTAATCGGCGACCCAACCTGCGTCGGCGACTTCGAAATCCTGCGTACGCAAGGCGTTGTAGTGCACGCGCGGATCGGTATTGAGCAGATCGGCCTGCACGCCAATCTGCTTCCACATTCCCGCGACCGCGATCGCAACGCGCCGGTTGTCGCCGCTTTCCATGTAACGATAGGTGAATTTGAGCGGGTTACCCAGCGTGAAGCCGGCTTGAGCGAGAAGATCGCGCGCTTTCGCGCGGCGCTGATCCATTGTGAGATACTTGAAACTAAGCGCCGCGCCGGCTTCGTAATTTGCCATGCCTGGCGGCACGAAGGTGTAGGAGGGGGTTTCACCAGCATTCAAGATCTTGTCGCAGATGAGTTCGCGGTCGATCGCAAGGCTGAGGGCCTCGCGCACCCGCACGTCATTGAACGGCTTTTTGTTCACGTTGATCTGCAAATAGCTATTCGCCATATAGGCATGCATATGCACCTGGCCTGGGAACTCGGATTGGAGTCGAGGGATTTCGCGCACGGGCATGCTATCGGTGAAATCGAGCTGTCCAGCTTTGTAGCGATCGAGCTCGGTCGATTGATCTAGTATCGGATAGTAATAGACGACATCGATCTGCACTTTGTCGGCGTCGTAGTAATAGGGATTCTTTACGAGCTTTACGTCGGAGTTGGGCACCCACTCGGCGAGCTTATAAGGGCCATCCGTCACCATGATTCCGCCGGTTGTCCATTTGTCGCCATACTTCTCAATGATGTGCTTGGGCGTGGGTTGAGCCGTTTGATGTGTGAGCAAGGTCGGCAAATAGGGTGTCGGGTGCTCGAGCGTGATCTGAACGGTTTTGTCGTCGAGCGCCTTCACGCCGACAGCTGAAGGCGGCAGCTTGCCCTCATTGACGGCTTGCGCGTTCTTGATCGGGTAGAGCACCGATGCGTATTGCCCAGCGGTCTTCGGGTCCAAGATACGCTCGAATGAGAAGACGAAATCCCTTGCGGTCACCGGCACGCCGTCCGACCATTTGAGGCCGTCGCGCAGCTTGTAGGTGTAAAC
>JBAQHC010000511.1:0-7697 GCA_049288095.1 Alphaproteobacteria bacterium
GTGTCATGGCCCGGCTTGACCGGGCCATCCAGACTCCCTAGCGCGAATTCCTGGATGGCCCGCTTTCGCGGGCCATGACACAATAGGGGGATGGGAAGCGATCACATCACTCGCATTGGCGTAGGCCCGCTCGAATTCGCGCTCGAGTATCGCCGCTTCGCGCGCGAGCAAGGCTGGACGATCCATGTTTACGGGCCGCGCCAAGGCCGGCGCGAAGAAATCCTGCGTTTCGATTGCTTTGACGTGAACCCGCATTTCCATCTCGGCTGGTCTTATCTTGATCGTATGTTCGTGCCTATTCCGGACACGGACGATCCGCTCGCTTGGGCACTTGATGAAATGCGTGCGCACTTGCCTCAGATGCTGCTTGAGTCCGATGCGCCCGAGCTTGCCGCCTTGCTTGATATGACGGCGGTCAATGCCGCGCTCGATGAATTGCGCAGGCAAGCGAAAGCGCAAGACAAGTCGGCCGCGTGATGAGTTGGGCGGCGACTGTTTTGACGCTTTATCCGGAGATGTTTCCGGGCCCGCTCGGCCACGCGCTCGCCGGCCGCGCGCTCGCCGAGAACATCTGGTCGCTCGAAGCCATCAACATCCGCAACCACGCCATCGATAAGCATGGCTCCGTCGACGACACGCCGGCCGGCGGCGGGCCCGGCATGGTCATGCGGATCGATGTGCTGGCACGCGCGATCGATACCGTCGAACGCCGGGGCCGGCCGCTCTGGTGCCTGACGCCGCGCGGCGAGCGGTTCAGCCAAGCCCTGGCTGAGGAAGCGGCCGAAGGCCCGGGCCTCATTCTCCTCTGCGGCCGGTTCGAGGGGTTCGATGAGCGCCTATTCAAGGCGCGGCCGATGCGCCAGGTCTCGGTGGGCGATTTCGTCCTCTCGGGCGGCGAGGCGGCGGCCCAGCTCATCCTCGACGCCTGTGTCCGCCTGCTGCCAGGCGTGATCGGCGCCCCGGCCTCGCTCGCTGAGGAGAGCTTCGCTAAGGGGCTCCTCGAATACCCGCAATACACCCGGCCGCAGACCTTCGAGGGGCTAGCGATCCCAGAAATCCTAAATTCCGGCAACCATAAGAAAATCGAGGAATGGCGGCGCGCCGAAGCGGAAAAGGCGACCCAAGAGCGGCGGCCCGATCTTTGGGCCAAGCACTTGGCAGCACCGCAAAAAAAGTGATATGAGCCGCGCCTCGCAGCGGATTTGTGCTTGCGGCTCTCATGGTTCGACAGGCTTACCATGAGGGGAGTGGATTTCTACCCTCATCCTGAGCTTGTCGAAGGATGGGACCGCCTGCGGGAGCGCCTCTATGAATATCATCGACCAGCTCAACCAAGAGGAAGTCGCCCGCGTCGCCAAGGGCAAGGACATCCCGAATTTCCAGCCCGGCGATACGCTGCGTGTGAATGTGCGCGTCGTTGAAGGCACACGCGAGCGCCTGCAGGCCTATGAGGGCGTTTGCATTGCCCGGCGCGGCAAGGGGCTCAATCAGAGCTTCACCGTGCGCAAGATCTCCTATGGCGAGGGCGTCGAGCGCGTGTTTCCGCTTTTTTCGCCCGCCGTCGCCGATATCAAGGTTGTCCGCCGCGGCAAGGTGCGCCGCGCGAAGCTCTATTACCTCCGCGACCTCCGCGGCAAGAAGGCGCGCATCTCCGAGCGCACCGATCACCACCGCGAAGGCGGCGAGGCCGAGTCTCCCGCTCAGGAGTGATGCCTCGCAACTTGACCGCGCGTTGATCTAGCGCCTATCTCCCCTTCCGGCCGCGCATAGGGCCGCTCGGAGGCGAGTGATGGCGAAAACGCTCTACGACAAGATCTGGGAAGCCCATCTCGCGGATGAAGGGGCCGACGGCACCTGCCTTCTCTACATCGACCGCCATCTCGTCCATGAGGTGACGTCGCCCCAGGCTTTCGAAGGCTTGCGGTTGGCCGGCCGCAAAGTGCGCCGCCCCGACCTTACCGTTGCGGTTGCCGACCACAATGTGCCGACGACCGATCGCTCCAAAGGCATCGCCGACCCCGAGTCGCGCATTCAAGTCGAGACGCTGCGCGACAATTGCCGCACCTTCGGCATCGAATATTTCGACATGGACGATATCCGCCAGGGCATCGTCCACATCATCGGGCCGGAGCAGGGCTTGACCCTTCCCGGCGCGACCATCGTCTGCGGCGATAGCCACACTTCGACGCACGGCGCGTTCGGCGCGCTCGCGCATGGCATCGGCACGAGCGAGGTCGAGCATGTCTTGGCAACCCAAACGCTCGTCCAGAAGAAAGCCAAGAACATGCGCGTGATGGTCGAGGGCGCGCTGCCGCCCGGCGTCACCGCGAAAGACGTGGTGCTGGCGATCATCGGCAAGATCGGCACCGCCGGCGGCACCGGCCATGTGATCGAATTCGCCGGATCGACCATCCGTGGGCTGACGATGGAAGGCCGCATGACCGTGTGCAATATGACGATCGAGGGCGGCGCGCGCGCCGGCCTCATTGCGCCGGACGAAACCACCTTCGAATATTTGAAGGGCCGCCCTTACGCGCCTAAGGCCGGCAAGTGGGAAGCCGCAATCAAATATTGGCAGACCCTGAAATCCGACCCGGACGCGAAATTCGATATCGAAGTGCGCCTCGATGCGAAGGACATCGCGCCGCAAGTGACATGGGGCACGAGCCCCGAGCAAGTCGTGCCGATCACCGGCCGCGTGCCTGATCCGGCTCAAGAACCTGACGCCGGCAAGCGCGATTCAATTGAGCGCGCGCTCGCCTATATGGATTTGAAGCCCGGCACGCCGATGAGCGAAGTGAAGCTTGATCGCGTGTTCATCGGTTCATGCACGAACGGACGCATTGAGGATTTGCGCGAGGCCGCGAAGATCGCCAAGGGTCGCAAGGTTGCCGCAAATGTGAATGCGATGGTCGTGCCTGGCTCGGGGCTCGTCAAAGCACAAGCCGAAGAAGAAGGGCTCGATCAGATTTTCTTAGAGGCGGGCTTTGAATGGCGTGAGCCCGGCTGCTCGATGTGCCTTGCGATGAATGCCGACAAGCTCGCACCGGGCGAACGCTGCGCCTCGACCTCGAACCGCAATTTCGAGGGTCGCCAAGGCCGCGGCGGGCGAACGCATCTTGTCTCGCCGGCAATGGCCGCTGCCGCAGCGATCACCGGCACGCTCACCGATGTGCGCAAACTGCAATGAGTTCTGCCTTCTGGAAAGACTACTTTCTAGAACAGACGAAGCTGTACGTTGACGGTGTGCTCACACGTGTCTTTCCGCCGTTTGCGAAAATCAGTGAGGAAGCCGACAACGCAGCGGAGCAAGCTTGGCGGTCCGCAATGAATGCGCCCGCGTGGAGCGATAGAGTTGATGAGTCAATGATCGCCGAGGCCGCTCGTGATCACGGGGTTGAAACCTATCGCGGTCTGCACTTCCTTAAGCGCGAGGTGTTCAACTCTGCATCGTCAGGCCTCTACCATTTGTGGGAAAAGTTTACTAAGGAGCTGCTCGACCATGCGTCATCTTGGGCGCCTCCAATCCTACCGAACCCTGATTGGTTGGCGAAGGCAAAACATGACGACTTGCTGCAGACGTTCTGCAAGTCCGGGGCATCGATATCGTATGAAACCGCGGAAGAGCTAAACATTTTGCGTCTCGTTGCGAATGTGAGCAAGCACGGTCACGGCAAGTCATTCACGAAGCTAATTGATAGAGAGCCCACGCTATTTGACGCTCCTCGTTCCATAGCGCGGCCAGAGGACTTGTTCGTGGGAGAAGTGCGCTTTTCCAAATTCGGCGAGTGCATCCTCCAATTCTGGGACGGCGTACCGGAGTACCTCGACTCAAGGTGGGCATCCAGCGATAGCAAGTAACTCAGTCCTACTTCGCGACGAAGACCGTGCCGCCAGAAGATTGGCCCACCTGCACCACGGCCGGTTTGCCGTCCACGCGAATGCCCCCGCCGCTCGACGCGTGTCCTTCAATGCTCTTGGAAGCATAGGCCCACACATCTCCACCGCTCGACGCATGAGCGACGACAGTTTCGCATTTGAGGCCGTCCGCCTTCACGTCGCCGCCACTCGATGCCGATACAATGAGCGAAGAGCAGCTTCCGCCAATTGCGACATCGCCGCCTGAGGAAGCATGCGCGCTCACATTGGCGCCCTTAAGTGCGGGAAGCGAAACTTGCCCGCTTGATGAAGCCGCAACCACGAAATCGCCTTGCGGGCTGCCGTCGACCCTCGCCGATGCGGCTGAAGAAGCCGCGAGCGAGTAGAGCTTCGGCATCACGATATGCACTTTGTAATCGGGATGATGCAACGCGAACCAATTACCCGGCGGCCGGCCAATGCGCAGCACATTGCCCTCAACCGACATCCAGAGATCGTCAAAATTGGTGCCGTCCGTTTCGGCGACAACGCTTTGCGGCGCACCGATCTTGATGTCGGCAGCGATGCCTGCAGCGACCGAGACGCTCTCGAACGAGCCGAATGTGTAGGTCTTGCTGGCGGCAAATGCGATGCCGGGCAGTGCAAAGATACCGGCCGCGATTGCGAAAATGCCTTTCATGGCGCCCCTCTGCTGATGACGTCCCTCGTCCGACAGCTAGTTTCTAACGTCGATCACGCCGCCGGAGGACTCATCCTTCTGAACTTGTGCCGGTTTGCCGCCAACCGTGACACTGCCGCCACTTGAAGCGCGGCCTTCAAAGCTCTTGGAGGCAAAGCCCTCGACACCGCCGCTGCTCGAGACTTGCGCAAGGAGCGTCGCGCATTCGAGCTTGCCGGCAAGGATGTGGCCGCTGCTCGACGCTTCCGCGGTAAGCGTGGTGCAGGAGCCCGAAGCCTCCACAACGCCCGAAGACGACGCATGAACTTCGACCGTGCCGGCCCGCAGCTGCGCGACTTTTGCATGTCCGCTGGATGCGGCGTGCGCTTCCATCGACGAGGCCTGCAGGCTCGCAATCTCGATATCGCCACTCGAGGAGACCGCTAAGCTGACTGAGCCGCCCTGAATTTCCGAGACATTGGCTCGTCCGCTCGAGGAAGCGGCGATCTCGGCATTCCCGGTTATCGAGCCGCTCACATCAGCTACCGCGCTCGAGCTCGTCTCCAGGCCATGCAGCGCAGGGACCGTGACGGTGACCTTGTAATCAGGCCCCCGATCCCAACCGAACGAGAACCAGCGCGGCGGCCGGCCGATGAAAAGGTCGCCTCCTCGCGCCTCGATCACGAGATCGCTGAAATCGCCATCGGTCTCCGCGACAATGCTCTGCGGCGGCCCGACCTCAACCTTAAGCGCGATCCCGGCGGCCACCGAAATGCTCGCAAACGGTTGGACCGTAAAGGTTTTCGTGCTCGCCATTGCCCCGGCGGGGGCCATGAATGACAGAGCCGCAATAAAACCTAAGACCCTCTTCATCTGAGCATCCCTCCCGAGATAAGACATCCTCTTTGAGGGTGAGATGCACGCACGGCACCCTTTGGATGCATCCAAGGTACCCGGCGCATCGAATTTTTGCCCGACCAGAGTTGAGAGGCCCGAGTGGAAAAGTTCACGCAGTTGACCGGCGTCGCGGCGCCCCTGCCGATGCGCAATATCGACACCGACATGATCATCCCCAAGCAGTTCTTGAAGACGATCAAGCGCACCGGCCTCGGCAAGAATCTCTTCGATGAGATGCGCTACACACCCGATGGAAAGGAGATCCCAGGCTTTGTGCTCAACAAGCCAGCCTATCGCAACGCGAAGATCCTCGTGGCGGGCGATAATTTCGGCTGCGGCTCTTCCCGCGAGCATGCGCCCTGGGCGCTCCTCGATTTCGGCATCCGCTGCGTCATCTCAACGAGCTTCGCCGACATCTTCTACAACAACTGCTTCAAGAACGGCATTTTGCCGATCAGGGTTTCGAAGGAAGACCTCGACAAGCTGATGGATGATGCAGAGCGCGGCAGCAACGCAACGATCTCTGTTGATCTCGAGAAGCAGGAAATCAAAGGGCCGGACGGCGGCACCGTGAAGTTCGATATCGATCCGCACCTCAAGCATAATCTTTTAAACGGTTTCGACGATATCGGTCTCACACTGCAGAAGTCGAAATCGATCGATGCCTTTGAAGAGCGCCGTAAGCTCGCCCAGCCCTGGCTTTAATCGGCAGAGCCTTGCCCGACTGGTATCAAAGCTTCTCGCAGCTTGAGCAAAGTGAGCAGGAAGGCACGCATTACCGGATCGTGCATGTGTGGCGCGAATCGGAGGTTGCCATCGTTGCGCCGCACGGCGGCTCGATAGAGCCGGGAACATCGCAAATCGCTACCGCCATAGCGGGCGAGAGCTTCAATCTTTATTGCTTCGAAGGAATGCTGCCCCGCTCCGAGCCGCATGAGCGCCTCCACATCACCTCGCACAGATTCGATGAGCCAAGATGCGTTGATCTCGTTGCACGCTCAGACCACGTCGTAACGGTGCACGGGCTTCTCGAAATGACCGAACGAACCCTGATCGGTGGCCTTGACGACACACTGAAGGAAACCATTCGCGACACGCTAACCAGCGCTGGCTATGCGGCCGAAATTATCCCGAACGGACGGTATTCGGCGCTCAGTCCCGCGAATATCTGCAATCGCGGAAGGCGCAGCCGGGGCGTTCAGCTCGAACTCGGCAGGGATGTGAGAATCCTCCTTCGGTCAAACCAGGAGGAACTTACTCGGTTCGGCGAAGTGTTAAGGGAAAGCCTCGGCGGGCAGGCTACACGTAGAAATACGTAGTCACGTCACTGATTTACTGCACCTTAAATCGCGCCCCGTTAAATGCGCTCTGTCTCCACGCCCAGCACTTTGGCTCAACGGTCGCCAACGACATGACGCTCGAAAGCGAACGCAATCCCGCCTCGGAAGAGATCACATTCAAGCTCGATGAGCTGTTCTTTTCGCGCACCGATCCCGGCGGAATCATCCAATCCGGCAACAGCGTATTTCAGCGCGTTTCGCGCTATGATTGGAACGAGCTCCTTCGCAAGCCACATAAAGTCATCCGCCATCCGGACATGCCGCGCGCAGTGTTCTGGCTGCTCTGGGACACGATCAAGAAGGGCGAGCCAATCGGCGCCTTCGTCAAGAATCGCGCCAAGGACGGCCGATATTATTGGGTCTACGCGATCGTAACGCCGATCGAGGGCGGCTATCTCTCAGTGCGATTGCGGCCGACAAGTGCCGTCTTCGCAGTCGTCAAAGAGGAGTATGAAAAGCTTGTCGCGCTCGAGAAGCGCGAGAACTTGGCGCCCGCCGAGAGCGGCAAGCTGCTGCTCGCTCGCATCGCCGAACTGGGCTTTGCCAATTATACAGCCTTTATGGCAGCAGCACTCGGCGCAGAGATGACATCGCGCGATGAGCTTTTGCGCCGGCCGCCCGATCCGCAAATCGCTTTTTACAACGATCTTACCAAGGCCGCGAACACCTTGCTCGAACATGCGGGCGCCATCTCAACCGCCTATGAAATGCATCAATTCGTTCCATTCAATTTCCAGGTCCAGGCCGCACAGCTTGGGCGCGACGGCGCCACGATCAGCATCATCAGCGACAATTACGGCATGCTCTCGGCGCAGATCGAAGGGCAAATGAAGGATTTCATTGCGTCTGCGCATCAGGTGTTCGATGCAATCAACGCCGGTCTCTTCCTCTATTGCACCGCGCGCGTTCAGAAAGAAATGATG
>JBAQHC010000512.1:0-2874 GCA_049288095.1 Alphaproteobacteria bacterium
ATCTTGGATTTGGAGGATGCCATTTTCCCCGTGCGGCTTCCCGAGGCGCTGACCATGACGCGCCAGGAAGAGTATTGCGAAGCCGAGCGGCGCACGGTCGCTTGCTACCAAACCAAGATCGACAACGGCACGCATGATGTGCGCGCCTTCCCGGTTTACGCCCCAGGCACAAGCAACCAGGTCGAGTCCGTGCTCGTGGTCATCCGCGAGTACAATGACGTGAGCTGGTCGCTGTTCGAGATGCTCGACCGCTTGCCGATCGCAATCGCGGCCGTCACCGGCGACGTCGATGATATCCGCTATATCAATCGCCGCGCTCTGATGGAGATCCATGCGCTGAAGGGCAAATCGCTTCTCAGGCGCAATGTCGTGACCGCGGATACGCAGCTTTCGGAAGGCCTTAAGAGCGTTGCCCAGCAGGCGCCCGAAGGCGGAGAGGGTCGCGCCGAGGCTCATATCGGCCGCACGCTCGTTGACTTGCACGTCTCGCAGCTCGGGGCCAATGACGGCTCGCGCCTCTTCTACTGGGATCCGCGCGGTCTCGAGCCGTCCCGCCACTAATGAAGTTGCCATTTTGGCCGTTGCGCGCTCGCCAATCCAGAACGGTTGGCGAGCATAAGTCTTTACCAGCGCCTGCTGTGACTGCCGATGCTCCAGCGCCACGAAATCATCGCCGCGAATATCTCGCGCACTTCGATAAACCTCACTTCCACAGCAGCGACGACGAATAACGGTTCTGCTCTCGTCCTTCGTAACCGCATAGGCAGCATCCCGTCATGGCCGGCCCCCGAGCCGGCCATCCAGGGCATCAAGCACCGATCACTTATTGACTGGATGGCCGGGTCAAGCCCGGCCATGACGACCAAGGATTGAGATCGAGATTTCCACTAAATCAATCCCATGGTGCGGAAGCTCGCAGGTTCGCCGCGGCCGATCACCAAATGATCATGGACCTCGATCTTGAGAGCCTTCGCGGCGTCGACGATTTCCTTTGTCATCTTGACGTCGGCACTTGAAGGCGTTGGGTCGCCGGATGGATGGTTGTGCACCAAGATGATCGCAGTCGAGCCCAGCTCCAATGCGAGCTTGACGATCTCGCGCGGATAGACCGGCGTGTGATTGACCGTGCCGCGCTGCTGCACTTCATCGGCGATCAGGCGGTTCTTGGAATCGAGAAACAGCACACGGAATTGCTCGTTGGCGTCAAAGCCCATCGCCGCGCGGCAATAAGCGACGAGTTGATTCCACGAGCCGATGGCGGGGCGCTGCATAACGCGGCCTTGCGATAATTTGAGCGCTGCCGCTTGAATGATCTTGAGTTCGGTGGCCGCGGCTTCGCCCAAGCCCTTCACCTCGCGCAGGCGCTCGACATCGGCGGAGATGGCTTCAGCGAAGCCGCCGAAATGATCGATGATCTCCTTGGCGAGCGGCTTCACATCCCGCCGCGGGATTGCGCGAAACAGCACAAGCTCCATGAGCTCGTAATCCTGCAGCGCCTCGGCGCCGGCGCGCAAAAAACGCTCGCGCAAGCGCTCACGGTGGCCGTGATAATGCGGCTCGTCTTTGTCTTTAGAGGGAGATTTCGCCGCCGAAGCTTCGGTCTCGGTATCGGCGATGCGCTTGAAACGCGCGCGGGGATCGTCAAACCCTTCGCGCTTGGCCCCCATTCTCGCGGCTCCGCTAGCGCGCCTGATAAGGCGGCTTATCGAGCCCGGCCGGCGACAGCGTGAAAATCTCGTTGCCGTCCTCGGTGATGCCGATCGAGTGCTCGAATTGCGCCGAGAGCGAGCGGTCTTTCGTCACCGCGGTCCAGCCATCGGGGAGCAGCTTCACATGCGGCTTGCCGAGATTGATCATCGGCTCGACGGTGAAGAACATGCCGGGCTTGAGCACAAGGCCCTCGCCGCGCCGGCCATAATGCAAGACGTTGGGCGCATCGTGGAAAATGCGCCCCAGGCCGTGGCCGCAGAAATCGCGCACCACGCCGCAGCGCTCGCCTTCGGCAAATTCCTGGATCGCGGCGCCGATATCGCCGAGCGTTGCGCCGGGCTTTGCCGCAGCGATGCCGCGCATCATCGCTTCATAAGTGATCTCGACCAGGCGCTCGGCCTTCTTGGCGACTTCGCCGACGAGATACATGCGGCTCGTATCGCCATGCCAGCCATCGAGGATGACGGTGATGTCGATGTTGACGATGTCGCCGTCCTTCAAAACCTTCTCGCCCGGAATGCCATGGCAGACGACATGGTTGACGGAGGTGCAGATCGACTTCGGGAAGCCGCGATAATTGAGCGGCGCCGGCACCGCGCCGCGGGCGACGATGAAGTTGTGGCACAGCTCATCGAGCGCGCCCGTCGCCGCACCCGGGACGACATGGGGCGTGATCATGTCCAAGACCTCGGCGGCGAGCCGGCCGGCGCGCCGCATGCCCTCGAAGGCCGCGGAGTCATGTAGCTTCACAAGGCCGGTATTGCGGGAGGGGGCGGTGGTGGCGTCTTGGTACATGGGCTCGAATCTAGCGGTTCAGGTGTCTATAAATAGTCTCTCGGCGCGCGGATGCCAAATGGGGAAAACGCGCTATTCGTTTGCGCGATTTTTCGATTTTTGGGCCCGAGGGCCCTTGCCGATCAAGCCCTTATCGAAGTTGCGAGCGAATCTCGTTGGCCTGCAAGCGGTGAATAACGCCTCGACCCGCGCGCCCGTGCGCGCCCACTCGCCTCGCCCATTAAATGGGGCGCCTCACCGCCCCGCGCAAGCCCAACGGTTTGCGTCATGGCCGGGCTTGCCCCCCATCCAGAAAGAGAACCACGAAGAGCACGAAGGCTTCACGAAGGGCACGAAGGCTTTGTGATCTTTGTGTCCCCCTTTGTGTGC
>JBAQHC010000513.1:0-11560 GCA_049288095.1 Alphaproteobacteria bacterium
AACGGGAGGGGCTTTAAATGGCAATGGCAGCTCGTAAAGCGAAGAAGCGTAAGGCTGGTCGTAAGGCCGGTGCACGCAAGTCAGCACGTCGTAAGGTCGGCGCGCGTAAGGCCAAGGGCGCTCGCAAGGCGAAGCGCAGAGGCCGTCGCAAGGCCAAGAAAGCGGCGATGTAACTTAGGTTGTCTGTGGCTAAATCCGTCGCAGGCAATCGTGCGAAAAGCACGAAAAAGGCGGTCCGCTCCAAGCGGGCCGCCTTATCTGTTTCCAAAGCGCCGGCAAAGCCGAAAGCAGCGGCGAAATCTGCGTCAAAGCCTAAAGCTGCAGCGCAAAAGCCGATCGAATTGCACTATTGGCCGACCGGAAACGGCCGCAAGATCCTGATGTTCTGCTTGGAAGCGGGCGTCCCGTACGAAATCCACCCGGTCAACATCAATAAGGGCGACCAGTTCAAGCCCGCGTTTCTGAAGATATCGCCGAACAACCGCATGCCGGCGATCATCGACCCCGGTGGCCCCGGCGGCAAGCCGATCTCGATCTTCGAGTCGGGCGCGATCCTTCAATATCTCGGCCGCAAATTCGGCAAGTTCTATCCGCAGGACGAGCGGACACGTGTGCAGGTCGATGAGTGGCTGTTCTGGCAAGTCGGCGGCCTCGGGCCGATGGCGGGGCAGGCCCATCATTTCCGCGGCTATGCGCATGAAGTGCTCAAGGAGCCGATGGAGCGCATCGAGTACGGCATCACGCGCTACACCAACGAGGTGAGCCGGCTTTACGGCGTGCTCGACAAGCGCCTCAAGGGGCGCAAGTTCGTCGTCGGCAATGAGTTCACGATTGCCGATATGGCGATTTGGCCGTGGATCGTGCCGTGGCAGCGCCAAGGCCAGAACCTCGACGATTATCCGAACATCAAGCCATGGTTTGCGCGCATCGAGTCGCGCCCGGCTGTGCAGCGCTCCGGCGAGATCGGCCGCGAGATCATGGATGCCGCGCGGCAGGAAGAGGAGAGGCTTTCGGAGGCCGAGAAGCTCAAACGCGGCAAGCAGCTCTTCATGCAAGGCGGCAAGAAGTGACTCGCACTGGTGGCTATTGAGCAGGCCATAAGGCCTAACGACATGCCTACGCGATGCGATATCCCCTGAGGCTATGCTATAAAGCGAACCGCTGGTCCTAGCGTGGACCGGCGCGATTACGTTCGGGGCGGCGAGACTGTTTAACCAGAGACCTGATGGGCCGGCGGCCACGTCTTCGGCATTGCGTGTGACGCACGACTGGCCGCACACACTTCGATCATCCACGCCCGGCGGGGCCCACGATGGCTGATATTTTTGTTTCCTACGCCCGGGTAGATAAAGCGCGCGTGGCGCCACTTGTTGCCGCGCTTGAGGCGCAGGGTTGGTCGGTGTGGTGGGATCCGGCGATTACGCCAGGCCAGGAGTTCGATTCCCTCATTCGCCAGGAGTTGGGCGCGGCGCGAGCCGTCATCGTGGTGTGGACGCCCACGAGCGTCGACTCGCGTTGGGTGCGCGGCGAGGCGCGCCTCGGCGCCGAACGCGGCGTTCTGGTGCCGGTGCGCTTCGACAAGGCAGAGCTGCCGATCGACGCGCTAAGCCTGCACACGACCGATCTCGACGATTGGAACGGTGATGCGGAGGCTGCGTCGTTCCGCGATCTCTGCCGTGCGCTGAAGGTGCTCACGGGGCAGGGCCAATCAGATCGCAGCGCCGCGTCGCCGGCGGCGCCCCCACAGCCGGCAAGTTCGATGCCGAAGCGCGTCACGCCAATTCATTTGGCGATTGCGGTTGCTGTGATCGCCGTGCTCGGCGGGGGGTTGTTCCTTCTGTCTGGACACGACAGAGGGGCGAATGCAGGCAAACCCGCCGCCACACAGGCCGCTCCATCCGAAACAGCGGCGGCACCAGCGGGCGTCTCGTTGGCCGTTCTGCCTTTCGTCAATATGTCGGACGACAGGGAACAGGAATACTTTTCCGATGGTCTTTCGGAAGAACTGCTAAACCAACTCGCCCAGATCAAGAACCTGCGCGTGGCGGGCCGAACATCGAGCTTCGCCTTCAAGGGCAAGAACGAAGACCTGCGTAAGATCGCAGAGGCGCTCGGCGTCAATCATCTGCTTGAAGGCAGCGTGCGCAAGGCAGGCGACCAGCTGCGCATTACCGCCCAGCTCATCAACGCCACCGACGGCTCGCATCTTTGGTCGCAAAGCTATGACCGTGAGCTGAAGGATGTGTTCAAGGTCCAGGAAGACATCGCCAAAGACGTAGCGGGTGCGCTGAGCGTCACGCTTGGGGTTGGTGAGACGGCGCGGCCCGAGGGCGGGACCACCAATATTGAGGCCAACGACAAGTATTTGCGGGCACGCGCTCTTGCCAGCCAGCTCGGCGTGTCGGAGCTGACCCAGGCCGCCGAAGACTACCGGCAAGCTGTTGCGCTCGATCCAAACTTTGCGCTGGCGTGGTACGGGCTCTACGCGACGCTTGTGCAGCTCTTGCAATATGCTCCGGAACGCGCTCCCGCCACTCTCAAAGCGATGGAGGAGGCGAGCGCACGCATAATGAGCCTCGTGCCGGATACGTGGTGGGCGAAGTCGGTTCGCCTGAGCCAGCTTGTCACGCAGCACCGTTGGATCGAAGCCGACGCTGAGGCTCGTGCCGTAATTGCCGCCGCGCCGCCCTCCGACCCGGATGCGGCGTTTGTCTATAGTCAATTCGTCGGCGCTGTGGGCCGCCAGAAGGAGAGCGTGGAATATCTGAAGCGCGCGCGACAATCAGATCCGCTGTCGCTTGAGATCTCGGGTTATCTGCAGCTCGCGCTCATGGTCGCGGGCCACTTGGATGAGGCCCAAGCAGAATATGCACGCTCCGAAAGCCTCACTGGAAATCATGCCCGCTGGGACTTTTTCGATCTTCTTAGGATGCCGCTTCGTAACGACTACGATCCGGCGACCGTAGCCGCGAAGCTCAAGAAATATCTCAGCAGCGAAACGTTTCATATCAAATTCAATCAAGCGCTCGCGGACAATATTAACAACAGGGACGCGGCGCTCGCGATACTGCGCAATGCCCTAAAAGATCCGGAAAATCAGGATTTGACGCATTTGACCGTAATCGCGGCCTGGGCGGCGGCTTACTTCGACGACATTGACCTTGCGCTCACAGCCATGAAGCGCAATCTGGTCGACATGAACTCGCCCATTGTCGGGGCGCTCTGGATATCATCCAAAGCCGGGTTTCGCTCCGATCCTCGCTTCAAGGAAATCGTGCGGGATTTGAAGCTTTACGATTACTGGCGCGCTTCCGGGAATTGGGGCGATTTCTGTCATCCTGCCGGCAGCGATGATTTCGAGTGCCGCTAACGCAGCAATGTGCACTTCGCGAGAACCCTTAAGGTTTATTCCGTAGGCGGAGATTTTGCGCCCGACTTCGCGCATGCGAGGCGCGCTGCGGCGCAGTCTGGTTAATTCCACTTAACCAATTGAATTCACTAAGAAATGCTGAAGTCGGCATTTACCTAATTTTGAGCGCACAGATGGTTGCATTCGCGGGAAGGCGCGGCCTTGCGCAGTCCTTGCATGGAGGTTCCGAAGGTACGGACCTCCGGGGTAAATGGGGGGCCGGCCATTTCGAATGGAGTGTTCGGAAATGACCGCAATTACTATTCGGCAGCGCGAAGAGATCCGCGTTCCGCCCAAGCCGATAACCGGCGAGGAGCTTTTCGACCTCGGCGTTGCTTATTCGACTGGGCAAGGAGTGCCGCTCGATCTCATCGAGGCGCACAAGTGGTTCAATCTTGCCGCCCTCAAGGGAAACATGCCGGCGCGCGAATGGCGCACGAATGTCGCTCAAGAGATGACGGCGGACCAGATTGCTGAAGCGCAGCGCCAAGCACGCGCCTGGCTCAGTGAAAAAGCACTAGGCCCGCGTTAAGGATTACCTACGACCCGAAGCCGGCAGCTTTGAGCCGTGCGACCGGATCGTAGTGCGGCGCCGCCGTGTCGGCGGCGGCAACAAGCGGTTCGCCGCGATAGAACGGATCCGTTCGCCGATCCGCATAGTAGGCGCGCCCGTAATTCGTGAGATCGATGCCGGCGGCATCGGCAACAATCGGCAAGGCCGATTGCAGCAGGCGCTCAAGATCGGAAAGCGCCGCAGCACGCTCGTCATCCTTCAATCCTGAGACCGCTACGATCTGCGCGCGGCTTACGGCGAGCATGAGCTGAATTGCGGCATCGGCAAGTGCGCGCGCCGGCTCCGATGCAATCAGTCGCTCTGCTGCTTCGAGTGCATTGGTGGCTGATTCCGCCCAACGCTCCACGCGCCTGCGAATATCGTCCTCGGTTTTTCCGGCTTCTTCGCCGTCGATCTTGCGTAGCATCGTATCGAGCTCTTCGGCCTGCTCGATCAAGAGCGGCAGCTTGCTCGCAACGGTCATCAAGAGACTCTGTTTCGGCTGGGTCGTGGTCACGGCGATCTCTCTCAAACAAAGAAACAACAGCGCCGGAACAAGTCCCGGCACTTACGCCTACTACGCCTACAAAGTACCCAGCCCGGTCGCGATCGTCGGTGATTCGCGGGAACCCGCCGAACCGGCATTGGAGGTGACCTACCTCGATTGATTCTGCGGTGGCTGGGGAGGGGACAAAGTGTTCAATGATGTTGAGAGAGCGGGCTCATAGACTTAATCGTCATGGGCGCGCCGTCTGACTCACACCTTTTCGCCGCGTCTTGAACGAAAGATCAGGGCCTCATAGTAGGCCCTTTGCACGAGGCAACTTGGAGCGTCTCAAGAGGTTATTACCAATGCGGTGCTTTGCGCGGCAGGCACTCAAGGCTAGGCTCCGTGCGGGAGATTCGTCGAAAGAGGAGAAAGTGATGCAGCGTCACGACACATCATTCGCTCGGGGATGGCGGCCGCTCGCGGGTCTCGCGGCGATCTTCCTAAGCGCGATTCTGCTCGTGCCCGGCTGCGCGACTTCCTCAACTCATGCGGAGCCGACCTCGAACCAAACCGTCGCCAGGGGCGAAGCCGACACTTATAGCAAGGATGAAGTCGTCAGCGCGGTTTCCGATTTCTTCGGCGTGACGGCAGAGGCGGCCGGCCAGGCGGTTGCACGGATCTTTCAGGATAACGGCCGGCCCAACGCTTACATCAAAGGCACGGAAGGCTCAGGAGCTATCATCGTCGGCCTGCGTTATGGCGACGGCACGCTGCAAATGAAAAATGGCGGAACGGCAAAGGTCTATTGGCAAGGCCCATCCGTCGGTTTCGATGTTGGCGGCAATGCTTCCAAGGTGTTCACGCTCGTCTACAATTTGCCGAGCACCGATTACATCTATCGCCGGTTCCCCGGTGTTGAAGGCAGCGCTTATTTCATCGGCGGATTTGGCGTCAACTATCAACGCGATGAAACCGTGACTCTCGCGCCCATGCGTGCGGGCGCCGGATTTCGACTTGGCGCAAATGTCGGCTATCTCGCCTACACGCGTCAACGCAACTTCCTGCCGTTCTGATTTAAGGGTGCACCCTTTTGAGGAGGGGCACACTCTAGTTTTCATCGGCCGGACCCGTGGGCCAATCGAGTGGCGGAAAGAAGAAGACCAACAGACCCAATATCGCGACGAACAGGAGCAGGATCCAGAATGCACCAGGACCTGCAAATAACATCAATAGGACCAGACAAAATAATGTCACTCGCATAAGCAGGCTCAGCCATCGCGTGTATCTGATGGGGCCGTATGCATCTGCGTTCATTGCCCGTCTTGCGGCGTCGAGTTCTCTCCTTGCCACACGCCACCACAACAGCGCGCTGGCAACCACGAAGAAGAAATAAGTTGAATTGTATCGGTCAATAAAGTGAATGATATCCTGCAGCACCTTGGCGAGCGCCTCCGGAAACATGACTAACCTAGCGCTAATCCGCACCAACACGCTTAGCACGTCAGCGATGTATGTCGAAATCTGACTCAAGGTGTGCAGTATGTCGGAGTCGATCCGCCATATGCTTGCCAAATATGAGAGCGTCGAGCGGAAAGCACCCCTCAAAACCTCGTTTAGAAAGAATACGAAATCGGTCAGATATTGGTGGCCCGGGAGAAATCTAAAGAGAAGATATGATACCAACAAATAAACTAGATTCAAAAAAAACGCTGTCAGGAATACGCTGATAGCTTTCCAAAGGCTCTGTGAGACGATCCAGTTTAAGCCTAAGTGAACCCAGAACGTCCATAGAAGCCCGGCCATGAATGCAAGTGCAATAGATCTTTGTGGGCTTAATAGAGGGCTTAGGGTGTGGGCAAGTAATCCAAATTCCTCGCTTAGATTTTGTGAACCGGTATTGATTTGCTTTTCCATTCCTGGCAAGAATTCGTGATATATACCGGTTATTTTGACTGCAAGAAAAAACGCAACGCCAACGCTCAGCAAGGAGTAATATAAGAAAAAACTAAGAGGGATTTTTATTGATGTAGGCGTGACTTTGGATCGCACTATACTAGGTAGCTTAAAAGCGAAAATGATGTTGCTGTTGGTGATCGTCTCGAATGATCTGACGGCAATGACGCCGACCATCAGAAGCAAGAAAATCAAAGTGGGGGAATACAAAAAACCGAATTTGAATGATTCGGTGGCGGTGCCTTGAGTAAAGAAGAATATCAGTCCCAAAAATCCACCAAGCGCCATAAAGGCAATAGAGATAGGTGTGGGGCTCCCTTCTTCTTTTGAAATCTTAGGAAGCTGTTCTAAAGAGTAACCAATTTTCTTTAGAAGTTGCTCTGCTCCGTACCCAATTACAGCTCCTAAAGCTGATCCGATGAATATATAGATAATAGAAACGGCTAACGCCGATGCGATCCCCAATAAGGCGATGGCCAGCAGATGGACTATTGGAGACAATATTAGAAGAATGGAAAACTCGCTTGGAACACCTATAGAGCGAGTTCTTATCTGTGTTGATATCTTCTTTCGCGCATTATCAGCCATCACGCACTCCCACCCCACGTGAGCCTATGACAGGCTAAGGAGCGCTGGGAGGGAGAGCGGATTTGAAAGGTTTGAAAGGTAGGTGCTGTTGCGTCAGCGCAACGGAAAATGCGGTGGCATTATTGATGGATGGCCGGGTCAAGGCCGGTTAGGGAGATCGGGTTGCGCCTAGCGTGCGGGGGTCGCGCCCTTTTTGTCGAAGTTGAGCTTGGTTACGTCGCCGCCGGCAACCGAATAGGTGATCGCCGCATTGCGCGTCTTCTGGAAGTCCTCAAGGGTCTGTCCACGCATCGCCGCATAGATGTGCAAGTTGGACGTGCCGACCACGGCGCCGAGCTTTTCCAACATGAAGAAGATCACGCCGTAATGGATCAGCCCGCGCCAATCGCGCTTGGTGACGAGAAGGCGCTCTTCGGCGGTGAGCCCGGCTTCCTCAAAGGCGCGCTCGGGATCGGCGAGAAACAGTGCGCGCTTATCCTTATGAATGAGATCGTGCAGGAACTTGTTGAGCCGATAGGCCTTGACGCTGCGCTCGAAGGTGAAGGGATAGGTGCCTTCGAGCTTCTCGACGCCCTTGAGCTGATGATTGATGTGGTCGAGATATGCCGAATGCGTGTCGGTCGCCATCGGTTCCATCGCTTCATTTTCATACACGGCAGTCGCGATGCCGGTCATCGACGGCAGATAATAAGCCTGATGCACCTTCTTCACATTTGCTGACAGTGCGCCGCGCATGATCAGCCACATGATGACTTCGGCGCCTTCCATGCCGCCGAGGCGCGCATAATCCGCGTGCGTCATTTCGGTGAGCTTCGTCGGGTCTTTTTCGAACATGTCGAGGAATTGCATGTCCCATGGCGTGTTGTTGAAACCGCAACGCTCGCCATGCACCTGGTGCGAAACGCCGCCCGTCGCCGCAAGCGCGACCTTGATGTCTTCCGGATAACTTTCAATCGCTCTGCGCAGCGCCTGGCCGAGCTTGTAGCAGCGCATCGCCGTTGGGATCGGGAATTGCAGCACACCAACTTGCAGCGGCACGATCTTGGCGGGCCAATCCGGCTTGTGCGGCCATAGAAGGGACATCGGCGAGAAGAAGCCGTGATCGAATGCCTTGTCCTGGAAGAAGGACATGTCGAACTCGTCGGCCATCAGCCCCTTGCCGATGTGATGGGCAAGGCCTGTGTGGCCCTTGATGGCGGGGAGCTGGCGCGGCCCGCCGCCTTCATCGGCGACCTCATACTTCTCGCCGATGCCGAGCGCGAAGGCCGAGTAATGGTCGAAGAAGAAGGAGGTGACGTGGTCATTGAAGATGTAGACGAGAACGTCGGGCTTGTTGTCGGCGAGCCATTTCTTGACGGGTGCATACCCTTCGAAAATCGGCTTCCAGATGGGGTCGTTGTCCTTCTTCGCATCGAAGGCGAAGCCAATCGTGGGGGTGTGTGAAGTGGCGATGCCGCCGATAATTCTTGCCATGCTTGCCTCCGCAAAATTCGGGCGCACCTTAGAAGTTAGACCTCCGGCTAGGCAATTGGTCTTGGGCGCGCGCCCGGGTTTGGCTCCAAGGGCCTTTGCTTGGAATTCAAGCCTAGAGCTAGGTGGCGTGCTTGCACTTGACCAAGCGCAATTTCGGGTTGAAGGCGGCGGGGTCTTGGGCTTAAGTCCGTGGCCCTATTGGCAAGGGGACTTGGCCGCCTGTCCGCCGAAGCCAGCGGCGTAGGCGGAAGAGGCTGGCTCCCGCGAGCGATAGCGAGCGGGCGCATATAAGGCCTTCAGCCTCTTATGCTGAGGGTTCGAGGACGGAGCTGTGGCCGAGAGGCTGAAGGCGGCGGTTTGCTAAACCGTTATACGGCCCAAAAGCCGTATCGGGGGTTCGAATCCCCCCGGCTCCGCCAAACAGGCCGCTCACCGGCCTCTCGTAGGCCGCTCGGATTGCATTTCGAAAGCCAATATGTCTTTCCCAGCCGAAGGGGAGAGGTCTCATTGGAGGCGTAGGGTGTTCAGTAGCCGGATTGTCTGACTGGTGGTCTCGTTAGCGTATGGATCGCGATTCCCGCGGCCACATGTGCGCCCAGAATGACCGCCGCCATCGGCACTGCGTTGCCGTCGTGCAAGAGACTTGCGAGCGATGAGCATGCCGCACCGCCGGCAAATTGACCGGCCCCAGCGAGGGCGGAAGCTGATCCAGCCCGCCTTGGATCGACCGACATCGCGCCTGCAAGCGCGTTTGCAATGATGAATCCGGTATGGACGATAACGATGCTCAGCAGCAAAAGGACGATCCATGCCCCGCCAATCAGCCCTGTTGCGGCCAGAGCGAGGCAAGCTGCGCTAACAATTGCGGCGCCGTTAGCGACACGAAGGATTGTGTCGTAGGCGAACCGCCGCAGCAGCAGACGATTGAAATTGCTGGCGAGGACGAGCGCAGCACCGTTGAGCGCAAACATCCAGCCGAAACTCTGAGCGGAGAAGCCGTAGCCATTCATGAAAAGGTCTGGCGACGTCACGACATAGGTCATAAGTGCGCCCTGTGAGAAAGCTCCACACAAAGCAAACCCGAGAAAGCGCGGCTCACGGAGCATCGACCAATAGCTCAGAATCGGCGATTCCCGCTTTGCGAGAGTCGCGGTTTGCTCGGGCAGCGATTCCTTCAGCCACAGCGCAGAGGCAAGGAAGCAGCAGCAGCCGAAAGCTACGAGCAAGCCAAACACAAGGTTCCAATCGGCAAAGCGCACGATCTGACCGCCGAGGATCGGCGCGCCGACCGGCGCGAGATACATGACCACCATCATCGCCGAATAGATTTCCGCAGATTCGAGAGCGCTCGCTCGGTCGCGCACGATCGCGCGCGCAATCACCATCCCCGCACAGCCGCCAAGGCCCTGCATGAGACGGAATAGAAGAAGAAGCTCGATCGAGCGGGCGAGCATGCATCCCGCGCTTGCCGCAGTGTAGAGGCCGAGTCCTGCGAGCAAGGGCAGGCGTCGTCCGATGCGGTCCGACAGCGGGCCATAGATCAACTGGCCCGCTGCGAAGCCGGCAAAGAGCGCAGTGAGAGAGAGCTGCGCGAGCGCGATAGGCGCGCCGAGTGCGTGGGCAAGGAGCGGCAGGCTCGGCAGAGTGAGATCGGTCGACGCCGATGGAAAAGCGGTAAGAAGCCCGAGGAGAACGACCACCCCGAGCGGGATCGCCGCATCCGGGTGCACATCACCGCGAACAGCGACCCTTGCGATGCTGACCGGCGTTCGGGTGCGCCTCATCCTCGGGCTCCCAAAGCGAATGGAGGGGACGCGGGCCTCAGCGCCTCCCTCAGCCGCTCGATTGACTTGATCTCTATAGTCTCGCCTCGGGTATCAACGCCGAGCTCGCGAAGGCGAGCGAGAGAGCGCGAGAGCGTCGCGGGCGTGATCCCGAGATGACTCGCCAATTCCCGCTTCGAGCTCGGAAGATGAAGCACTGCGTTGCCTGTGCTCTCGCTCACCCCCTCGAGTAGAAAACGAACAAGGCGCGCGTCCGCGCTCGGCGTCTTCAGTTGCTTCAATTGTCGAAGCAGGAGCCGCCAATGAGACGACAGCAACTTCGCGCAAGCGGCGGCAAGCGCGGCGTTGGAGTTGATAAGCTGCCGGAACTTCTCGGCCGGAATGAGCAGCGCTTCGACGTCGCTCGTCGCCTTTGCCGAAACCATATAGGGCAGATCGAGCAGCACCGGCGGCACGAGAATGACCTCGCCCGGGCCGAAGAAATCGATGACCGATTCCTCGCCGGGTCCGCCGCTGACGAGCGCGATCATACCTTCGATGATCGCGTAAACGAAATCAGCACGCGTGCCTTCCCGGAACAGCTCGGTCCCTTGCCCAATGCGCTGCAGGCCACCAGCTGCTTCCAGCTCGCGGCGTATAATGGTCGGCAGCTTGGCGAAGAGCGGTATGCGTTCGAGCACAGGGAGTTTGTTGCTTTGAGTGCTTACCACGGCGCCGGATCTTCTCTTGTGAGTATCGAGGTAAAGGAACGCTAATCGATCCGATGTGCCTGGTACTTGATTTTGATCAATGCCATTCTTGCTCTAGGGCAATAGCTTTTTCGCATTGAAAGGCGACGCCATGACCGCAGATGCTGACTCAGGTCGTAAATCTTCGGTTAACCACTCGTATCAAGCGCTCGCGCTGTCGACCGCGGCATTCACGGTGTGCTTTGCGGTCTGGACCGCGTTCTCGATCGTCGGCGTCAAGATCAAGTCGGAGCTCGCACTCAACGACTCCGAATTCGGTCTGCTCTTGGCGACACCGGTTCTGACGGGCTCGATCAGCCGCATCTTTCTCGGCCTGCTCAGCGATCGGTTCGGCGGACGGCGCGTCTTTTCAATCCTAATGGCGGCAACAGCGGTCGCGGTTTACGCCGTGTCAATGACATCAAGCTACGCGATGCTGCTTCTGGCCGCGCTCGGTTTGGGATTCTCCGGTGGATCTTTTGCGATCGGCGTCTCCTACGTATCGCGCTGGTTTGACCGCAAGCAGCAAGGCACGGTGCTCGGCATCTTCGGCGCCGGCACCATCGGAACCGCGCTCACGAC
>JBAQHC010000514.1:0-6116 GCA_049288095.1 Alphaproteobacteria bacterium
CGATTTATCTGTTCATTGCGACACGCCACGGCGTGTCAGGCAAAGAGCTACAACGCCAATTGGGCGTGACGTATAAAACCGCATATCGCATCGGAATGCAGATCAGGGACCTCATGGCAAGCGCTGACGGTTTTGAGATGCTGCAAGGTCACGTCGAATTGGACGAGGCTTATGTCGGCGGCAAACGCTCCGGCAAGCGCGGGCGCGGCGCCGCTGGCAAGACAATCGTTATGGGCCTCAAAGAGCGTGATGGCCGGATCGTTACCGAGGTGACTCGGATGTCAAAACGCCGACGCTCAAGGAAGTCGTGACGCGCAATGTAAAGCCTGGGTCGATCATTTCGACAGATGAATTGATCAGCTACACGTTATTGACGGATGACGGCTTCACGCATGGAACGGTAAAGCATGGTGCCAAGGAATATGCCTATTACGACTATCGGCACGGCGTGACACACCATACCAACAACGTCGAGTCATTCTGGCGGTTGTTTAAGAAGTCGATTGCGAGCACCCACATTCACGTGAGCGCAAAGCATATGGACAAGTACCTTGGAGAATTTACTTTCCGCTCGAACCGCCGCGAGATGCAGAACGCGATGTTCGACCTTTTGATCGGGGCTCTTTAATGTCGGTCGTGACGACGACTTTGGCCAATTTGTCGAACTGTCGGCGCCCAATCGGTCCGATGCCATCGGCCTCCGCTTGGCGCGCAAACTCTTGTAATCGCCCGCTTTTTATCGCCTGCGACAGTGTTAATCGATTGTTTTTCTTGACAGAATCTACCATTGAATCATAGTACCCTGCATGATGGCACCGCGCCACCGGGGAGCGACCCCAAGTGACGCGGCTAACCATTAGGCTAATAACGCGCGGTCTTTCCGCACTTTACACCACCTCCTCTCGTGTCCGGCTAGCGAGGCCGTTTGGGGTTGGATATACGGGAGCGACCCGCTTCTTGGAGCCCTGGCAACTCGCAGTTGCTGGGGCTCTGAGCTTTTGAAGAGGTTCAGGACGCACCCTGAATCCCCAAATTCTGAGCGAACGAAAGCATATCGTCATTTCTCCGCCCGGGAGCCAAACGCCATCCGGCCTTGTCCTTGATGACGATATTTTCGGCGCGTAGTTTGTTCAGCGTGCCCCGAACTGTGTTTGGCTTAAGTGTCGGATAGAGCGCATGCACCCGCTCATAGAACTCATTGGTTCGGAGCCCCTTCCCTGGCGCTAGGACACGAAGCACTTCAAGAACCGCCGGACGCGCCGAACCGCGAGTCGCCCGACCGTCTGTTGGTGCCTTCGGCTTTGCTGCCACGGCAGCAGTCACCACAGTTTTGGCTTCGGGAACTGACGTTAATGAAATCGGCCTCGGCTCCGGCAGAAGCTCCACCATACGGCCAAGCTCCTTATAGGCTACTTCGATGCGCCGCATAATCTCCATGCGGCCCTCATCACGGCCATATCGGCGGCCAGCTTCAAAAGCTTGTTGAAGCGCCTTCTTTAGCGTTGGCTCTGTCTGTCCCCAGAGCGCCGTCAGTTCAGGATTATCGTCAAGGTCGGTCATGCGATGCAACATGTCTGCCACGCTCGATATGATCAAGGCCTTTGAGCAAAAAATGTTTTGATGCTACGAATCAGATCGAGTTTTCGTCAGATCATGACTCTATAGGTTGTCAAGCGATCTGATGGCGTTATTCACAACAAACTGGTGGCGCTTCCGGAAGCCATGCAGTCCGAGTACTAACTGCGCTTACTTGCCTCAAGGGGGTAATCCCGTTGATTAGTATCAAACGCGGCTGCGGCCAATTGGTTGAGCTTCATCGGTGAGAGCAAACCGAATGAAGCCCGCCGAAATCACATGATAGGCGCGACCGAGGCCAGCCCAAGAGCCAAAGCGGCCGTTATCAGCGCCAACTGCAGGTGCAGTCTGCTCAGCGATACGATTGGCGGACTTATCAACGTTATCAGCCTCCACCGAGTGTGGAGCGGTATGGTCGATATCAGCGCCGAGACTGGGAGCGGACTTACAACGCGCCGCGTCGCTATCGTGTAGGCCCGTATCCACGGGGATCAGGTTGGTACTATAGACAATGGCTTTACGGCTCGGTTCTGCCATCGAGATTTTGGACCAACGGCTACTGGATAGATGACTATTGGCAATTTGGACTAATCGATCCGCCCTATGGCTGCGTTTGGGTTCGCTACTATGATGACGCGCTGCTCATTGACGTTCAGACGGGCCGAATTCTGCAGGTTGTCTATGACTTCTTTTATTGAGGCTGTTTAGACGAGTTATTGCAGGTCAGGGCCACTTACCCCTCACGAGGGTCGGCATGCAGGATATTCTCCCGTCCATCCGTGAGCGCCATTCGGCTCGAGAGGCGTTCGATCCAGCGCGCCCAGTGAACGCTGCAGATCTCGCCAAGATTTTTGAAGCCGCGAGATGGGCGCCGACAGCTCACAATATGCAAAACTTCGAGATCATTGCCATCGACGATCCCGAGCAGCTCCAACGCGTTGGCGCAATCCCGACGCACGTCTCGGACGTGTTCATTCGCGAGAACTTCGATCAGCTCTCCTTCTCGGAGGAGGAGCTTCGAAAGAAGAAGGTAGGAATCTTGGCCAAAATGTTTCCGAGCGCCTGGCTAGAGCCAGGCAAAGAGCACGAGGCTGCGGAAGTGCTGCGCGGGTCTCTTAAAGACACAATCCAAAGCGCGCCACTCGTTCTCATCGTCCTTTATGACGCAAGAAAGCGGGCACCCGCGTCTGAAGGAGACGTCTTGGGCTTCATGAGCCTTGGTTGTATCATGGAGAATATGTGGCTCGCGGCACAGTCATTGGGCCTGAGCTTCCATGTGATGAGCGTATTCAGTTCCGATGCTGTTGAAAGCGAATTGCGACGCGTCCTGAGCATTCCTCCTTATATGAGAGTCGCTTTCGCTTGCCGTCTAGGATACCTAGCCACCCGCGCGCAAGCGATCCTACGCGTACGTCGCGACGCCGACGACTTCGTCCACAAGAACCAATTCTCAAAGACGGTATGAAGAACAATCATGAGGGCACGCTGCATGCGTGCTCCGCTCCGGATCACCTTTCACGGTCAATTGTACGTCGTGTCACCGAAACTAGTTCGTCAGGGTCAAAATCTTGTGCGCGGCGACGCTACTCATATCGGGACGATCGGATCGAGACGCGCCGCATTTCGAGTAGAGGCAGCCATCACTGCCGACATCAATCGGGTGGTTTTGGCCTTGACATTGGTCAAGGGCCCAAGCACGCAGCATGCGTAGTCTTTTGAGATCAAAAGAGGTCAGCTGTGTCCGATGGGCAGCGATCAACAAGCATTGCCGCCGAAATGGCGAGCCGGCAGCGCGAGATTTCCGTTTCCGAGTTCTTCCTGAAGAATCGCCATCTGCTGGGATTCGACACGCCTGCCAAGGCATTGGTGACGGCCGTTAAGGAGGCAGTCGACAATGCGCTCGATGCTTGCGAGGAAGCCGGGATTCTTCCGGAGATCAGCGTCGAGGTGCGTGATCGCTACGGGAAGTCCTACGCCGCAGTCGAGGACAACGGTCCAGGCATCGTAGAGAACCAAATCGCGCGCATTTTTGGCAAACTCCTTTATGGGTCGAAATTTCACAAGCTCAGCCAATCGCGCGGGCAACAAGGCATGGGCATTTCAGCCGCGGGCATGTACGGACAACTTACCGTTGGCAAGCCGCTCCATATCATCAGTCGCGTCGAAGATGAAGAGCTGGCCTCAGAGCTTTATGTCTCTCTCGACATCGCCAAGAATCAGCCTGACATCCACAAGAGGAAGCACCTCAAATGGGACCGCCTCCACGGCACGCGCGTCGAGATGGAGATGGAGGGGCACTATCAGAGAGGCCCGCATTCAGTGGAGGCTTATCTCAAGCAGACCGCCATCGCCAATCCGCATGTGACGATCAATTACGAGGATCCTCAAGGTCAGCGAGTTTGCTTCGCTCGAAGCACGGATGAGCTCCCGCCCAGGCCAAGAGAGATCAAGCCTCACCCTTACGGCATCGAGCTTGGCCGGCTCATCCAAATGTTGAGCGACACCAAGAGCCGCACTTTGCTGGGGTTTCTCGCGGATGAATTTTCCGGTGTCGGAAAGAAGACGGCGCTTGCGATCATCGATTACGCCGGCAAGCCGCTGAGCCCTCGCTCTCATCCGAAACACATCGCTCGCGCGCAAGCTACGGTGTTGCATCAGGCGCTGCAAAAGATACACGTCTCTTCGCCACGCACCGATTGCATCGTTCCCATTGGCGAAAAGCAACTTTTGGAAGGGCTGCACAAGGAGCTGGCGTCAGACTTCTACACCGTCACGACAAGGCCGGCAGCGGTTTATCGCGGCAATCCCTTTCAGGTCGAGGTTGGCGTTGCTTATGGCCGTCCGGACGAGCGCCATATCGAGATCGACGCAGCTGGAACTATGCACGAAGAACAAAGGAGCGCGAGCAAGGAGTCTGAAGAGCTCTTTCCGAAGAACGATGAGACGGTTCGCCTCTTACGCTTTGCCAACCGTGTCCCGCTTCTCTACCAGCAGTCGAGCTGTGCCATCACCAAGGCCGTAATGCAGACAAATTGGCGAAGCTATGGCTTGCATCAGACGAAAGACGCGCTGCCGGTCGCGCCGATGGCGATTTTGGTGCATGTCGCCTCGGTGTGGATTCCCTACACCTCGGAGTCCAAAGAGGCAATCGAGCCATATCCGGAGATCCTCAAGGAGATAAAATTGGGGTTGCAGGAATGTGGGCGTAGGCTCGCGCTTCACTTGCGCCACGAAGCGCAGCTTCACCGTGAGTATGACAGCCGCACCTATATCGAAAAATATCTGCCGCATATCGGGATCGCTCTGCAGGACATTCTCTCCCTGAGCAATGACGAGCGCGACTCAACGGTGAACAAACTTGACAAGGTGCTCCACAAGAGCCGCACAGTCCAAAGGCCGTCATAATGGCAAAACCCAGTTCCGAAGTGACGCACAGCAAGCTGGATGAAGAGACCATCGCGCTTATCGATTCGATTGCGAACCAAGTTCGTGTGAGCATCGATCACGGAGCTTTGCCGGCGATCGAGCTACCGGTGCGCGGTCTCGACAATGTGAAATATGACCAGGCGAAAGGCTATTTCGAGCTTGGCGACGCGAGCAAGGTGCGCACGCTAACCGTAAATACAGCGCGCTCCTTCGCGCAGACGCTGCGCATGATGGCAACGTCGCGCGATATGGTCGAGCACAACGATTTCGCCACCAAGCGCGAGATTTACTACATCAGCAAGAACTGGGGAGATTGCCGATTCGATGAGCAGCCCGAATCGGACGCCATCATGGATGACATCGAGGCGATCGCATCGACGCGTGGCCTCTCGCGCGAGCAGCTTCGCTTTTATCCCGAGGCGCATGGCGGCTCCGTCGCCGGCCGATTAACTGTGATCGACAGAAATCCCTCAACCGGAGAGGCGATTGAAATCGATTGCGCGAATCTTGGCAGCGGAGCCTACAGCATTCCGCATTCGGTCGAACGTCTGGGCTTCCGCACCGATGCGAAATTCGTGCTTGCAATAGAAACCGGGGGCATGTTTCAGCGGCTCAACAATCATCGGTTTTGGGAAAGCGAGCGCTGCATCCTCATCGAGCTCGGTGGAGTGCCAACGCGCGCGACAAGGCGGTTCATTCGCCGGCTCTCGGATAAGCAAAACCTGCCGGTCTACTGCTTTGTCGATTGCGATCCCTACGGCTTTGCCAACATCTACCGCACATTGAAAGTCGGCTCAGGCAACGCGGCGCATGTCAACCGCTTCTTTTGCGTGCCGAAGGCGCGCTATCTGGGTGTGACGCCGCAGGACATCATCGATTTTGGCCTTGAGGACGCAACACACCCGCTTGGCGCGGTCGACATTAAGCGCGCGGAAGATGCGCTACAAAACGATCCGTTCGTGCAGGCTCATCCCGAGTGGATCGCCGCAATCAAGCAGCAATTGAAAATGGGCGTACGCGCCGAGCAGCAGGCGCTGGCCAAGTGGGGCCTCAACTACGTGATTCACGAATATCTGCCGAAAAAGCTCGCCAACTTGACGAGCTTCCTACCCTAG
>JBAQHC010000515.1:0-2523 GCA_049288095.1 Alphaproteobacteria bacterium
GCGTGAAGGTGAGCGATGCAGCGGAACTGGCCCTTGCAACTTCAAAATCCAAGGTGACACTAGAATTTCTGCCGTGTTCGTACCGACCGAAGCCGAAGGCTCCGTCAATAGTGGAGGCGGCAGTACCCCCTCAAGTGAGGGTGCGCCCGTCGCAGCTCCGTCACCCAGCCCCCAACCGAAGCACCGAAAGAGACACCGAAAACCGCTCAAATGCCACAGGGGCTTCAAGAAACGGAAGGTTCACGGCAAGGTTAAGTGCGTGAAGGGCAAGAAGCAACGGCACCACAAGAGGTACACACGCCACCATGCCCCCCGACCTGCCGTGTCCTGGACGCTGCCACATACCGCTGACGAAGGCCAGCCCATCGCCTTCTCTTGGGCTGGCCGCCACCTTGGACGTAAGCACCGTCTGGTAATTCAAAAGCCGGAGGGCACGGCCCATACCTGGCGGACGATCATGCCGCTGCACGGTAATAGCGGCTCTGCTGAACTGCCCGGCCTGGCACTGGGCAAGTACCGATTCCGCCTAGCCGATCTGGCAGGGCGGCGGGTGCTGGCCCGCCAAGCATCCGGTGTCGGAGTCTTCGGCCAGGTGCCATTCTCAACCTTGTTCGGAAACCGTGACGACAGCGGCGTTGCTTCAACCCCCCAAAACAGCTTTCCCTATGTTGCCGCTTGGGATGGCGAATACGAGGACAACCCCATATTCAAGGTTGAACATAACCACTGCAACTATGTGCATATCGGCTTCCTGGTGACTTTCTTAGGCCCGGGCACCACTGGCAGCCTCACCGTTGTCCAAGAGAGCCGCGATCCGGTGACTGTAACGGCAGGCCGCGACACCATCGGTTCCCTGGATGCTGCACTCGTACCTGGGCAGTCATGGGCGGTCAACGGTGAAACGGTCAGTGAGCACATCAACTTAAACGGCTACGCCATCTGCGACAGTACGGACTCGTTTTTCTCGTAGCTCGCCGACAACTAACTTACTTCGGAGGCACCGCCAGATGCGCTATTGCCTGATCCTCGGCCTTGCCGGGATCGTGGCGATGTTCAACATGGGCTGCGGGAGCGCCGCCAGCCCATCCACCGCCACGACTGCAACCATAAGCGTTGAGCAGGTTCCACAAAGGCAAGCTGATGCGGTAGCGGCTAGTCTCCAAGGAAGAGTGCGGCATGGCAAGTGGGTGCCATACGACGCTAACGTAGGCGTGGAGTTCCCGGCACATACACCTAACGGGAAGCCGATAACGGAGACGACCGACGCACCTCTGGTGCGTAAGATTGACGGCACCGAGGCATATTTCAAGCTAGTTGGATACAGCCTCAAAAAACTCAGGGTAGTTGCGATCATCAATCCCATAAAGGTGGTAACAGAACCTTGGGACCTTCAACATCGGACTGTGACTGTCACTGGTCGCGGCGGTGTCATCAATACCGATAACGTGGATGGCATACCGGCAGGACCTATACGTCTGAGCGATGGGCGCACTGAGGTCCGTGCAATCGCTTCGACCTCGGCTAATCCGTAGCATCAAGGTGACTGAACGGTAGCTGTATTCCGAATTTAGCTGGGATGCCGAGCAACAAAAGAATCCTAGCCTGAGTTACGCAAATCGTAGTAGATTTCGGGCATCCTGTCAGGTAGTATGAGCCTCCCGGCAAGCTGAGCGGCAGCTTCCTTAGCATGGCTGACGCTGTCTTGTCCTTCAAACTCATCCAACTCTCGACGCCAAGCCCACCAGCGTCGCATCAGATCACGTCCACGCACGACGGTCTGCACCCCGGATGCCATGACCTCAAAATCGGCTTTGCGAAGCTGAGTGGGAATTTCCCGATACGCCAGCGACCCAATTAGAGACGCGTGATAAGCGTTGCGGACGATCTCTCGTTCGGATTCGTTAAATGGGAGGGCTGCGTGCCAGGCATCGAGATAGCCAGTTACCTCATCCCGTACTTCCGCTGGAGCTTCGGGCGAGAGGCCACCAGAGCGAACCTGCTCTTCTAAGCCCATCGAAACGGCCAAGGTGTCATGGTCACTCACAAACCATCGGCGCTCACCATCAGCACGCATAGGGGTGTCCTCTGCCAGTGCCATAACCGTATAGAGGGCCTTGGCTCCCAAAGGTCCCATACTATCTTCATAAGCGCCTGGCTCGTACCATACGTCTGCGCCGCTTGCTTCCTGCCGCCTTGCCACAATGCCTACCTCATCTAACATGATTATTGTACCATGAAAGATGCACCATGTCTATAGCTAAGCGTGTCCGTTGTTCGTAACCGTTACCTTGAAGTTGACGTAGCGATCGTATTCATTTCCGCAATATGAGCATGATGGTGGGGCACCGACATCAGTAAGAGCTATACCTGCTTCCATGATGCCATCAGGCAAGTGAGCTAGCACCCGACCCATTTGGTCGAATAGCACGGTGGAGCCGGGTATGTAGGTAAGATCGGCGAAGCGAGCATTTCTTGGGTAAATGACCTCGACAGTGGGAGTCTCTGCTGGCTTAGTCCATTGAT
>JBAQHC010000516.1:0-2810 GCA_049288095.1 Alphaproteobacteria bacterium
GCCAGCACCATCGCAAGCAGGGTCAGCAAATTGATCGAAAACCCTACGGCGTAGAGAATGAAGCAAACGCCGACCAGCGAAAGCGGTATCGTCAAAATCGGGATGAAGACAGCGCGCGGCGAGCCCAGAAACAGGAAGATCACGACAATGACGATCGCAATTGCTTCCAAGATCGTCTTGAACACCTCGGTAATCGAGGCGCTGATGAAGACCGAAGTGTCGAACACGATGAAGGCCTGCATGCCTGGCGGCAGCTCTTTCTGAATCACGGGCAGCAGTTGCTTGACACCCTTGGCGACATCGAGTGGATTGGCCGAGGGCGTCGTCGTGATTGCGATCATGATCCCGTGGCGACCGTTGAACGAGACCGAGACGTCGTGATCGACCGGGCCCAGCTCGACACGCGCAACATCCTTGAGACGGACGACATCGCTGCCGGAGCCGCGGATCGGCAGATCGGCAAAGCCTTGAGGCGTCTTCAACGTCGTTGAAGCATCGATCGCGGTGAGCACATATTGGCCTTCGGTCGTGCCTGGCGCCGCGATGAAATTAGCGTTGCGCACGGCGGTCGCGACATCGCCTGCAGTTACGCCACGCGAAGCCATGCGCACAGGATCAAGCCAGATGCGCATCGCAAAGTTTTGCGCGCCGAAGATATTGGCTTCCGCAACGCCCGAAACCGTCGCCAAACGCGGTGCAACAACCCGATTGAGATATTCGGTAATTTGCGCCGCATCTAATTTGTCACTGGCGAAGGCGACATAAATGAGCGCGACGTTGCGGCCTGTCGTCTTGGTGATGATCGGATCGTCCGCATCGGTCGGCAGCTGACGCTTGACCTGCTGCGCCTTGGACATGACATCGGTCATCGCCTTGTCGGCATCCGAACCGAGGCGCATATGCACCGAAACACCGCTCCAGCCGAGCGAGCTCGACGATGAGACATAATCGACATGCTCGGTCGATGAGACCGCCTTGGCGATTGGCGCGGTGATGAAGCCTTGAATGGTTTCGGCGCTTGCACCCGGATAGGTCGTGTTGACGTTGATCGTCGACTCTTGAACCGCCGGATATTGCCGGACGGTCATGTTGAGAAAGCCCTGAGCTCCTAAGAGGAAGATCAGGAGGCTCACGACGATCGACAGCACGGGCCGCCGAATGAAGCGTTCCGAGAAATTCACTGCGTGCCCCGGGCATTGGAGGCTTGCGACGTATTGGAGACGATGATTGGCGCGTCGTTCTGCAGCTTATTCTGGCCGGCGCTCACGACTTCATCGCCGGCCTTGAGACCGCTCTTGATCTCGATCGCGCCAAGCTCGCGCCGGCCGGTTTGCACAAAGGTCTGCACAGCCTTTTTGACGCCGCCCTTGGCGTTGTCGTCGCTCGCGACGAGGTAGACATAGTCGCCGTAGAGGCTCGTGATCACGGCGGTTTGCGGCAAGGACAGAACGCCGGGCTCGGCGCCAAGCTCGATCCGAACACGGAGGAATTGGCCCGGCAGAATCTTATGCTCGGAATTGTCGAGAAGCGCCTGGGCCGAGACGAGATGCGTCTTCGGGTCGACCTTAGGATCAACGCCGATCAAATGGCCCGTTAAAGGATAGCTTGCCTCGTCGATTCCGAATTGCACGGATTGGCCGATCTCAAGCTGGCCGGCCGATTGCTCGGGCACCGTGAAGTCGACCTTCATCGCGTCGAGATCTTGGATCGTGACGATCACTTTGCCGGCCTCGACATATTGGCCGACATTGATTTGCGGAATGCCGGTAATACCGTCGAACGGCGCCTTGATCGCTTTGAGCGCCGCCATTGCCGAGGCGCGCTCATAGGTGGACTTCGCAACGTCGAGCTGTGCCTTGGTGTTGTCCCAATCCTGCTGTGACACATAACCTTTGTCGTGCAGCTTGGTCAGGCGATCCAAGCTCCGCTGATTGAGGAGAATATTGGCTTGCGAGGTCGCCATGTCGGCCCGCTCAGGCGAGTCGTCGATCTGAACCAAGAGTTCGCCTAGCGTTGCCTTGTCGCCGGATTTGAAGTTGATCGCGCGCACGACGCCCGCCGCCTGCGCCGCGAGGTCGGCGCCTTGCTGCGCACGCGCAGTACCCACCGCCTCGATGCCCGGCTTCCAGGTCACCGTCTCCACATGGACGGTATCCACAGTCGCAGGCGGGCGGCCGGCGTGGGCGAAATAGCCCGCCATCATCGCGCTGCGGAACACATTCCAATAGACAAGCGCCCCGCATAGCAGGACAACAAGCGCTCCTATGATCAGGAAGCGTTTCGACATCTCACCCCAATACCGGCCAAAACCCTTGAAAAATCCCCCGATTCATTTACCGTCTGGACGGTACTGTCAACCTGGGATCCTCGTAACCGCCGTCACTCCATCGTGACCCTAAAATCCGAACAAAGTACTGTTAATTTGAAACGCAGCACTGCCCGAGAGCCGATTTTATCGGCCGCGGGCCGCGTCATCGCCGAAATGGGCGCCCGCCACCTTACCCTGGACGCTGTCGCTCGGGAGGCAGGCGTTAGCAAGGGCGGGTTACTCTACCACTTCCCGAGCAAAGACGCACTGCTCGCCGCCATGGTCGAGGATTTTTGTGGCCGGCTCGCCGCGGCAGCCCCGGCCGAAAGCGGAATGGAACGCGTCGACAGTCTTGCCCTCCTGCGCGACCTGATCGCCCACCGCATGCTTGCTCATTCCCAAAAGGGCGACATGCGGATGGCCCACGGCATGATCGCCGCCATCGCTGAGCGTCCGTCACTTCTCGATCCGCTGACCGCCTATCACCGCAATCTTTGGACGC
>JBAQHC010000517.1:0-7125 GCA_049288095.1 Alphaproteobacteria bacterium
GCTGAGCGCGCACTCGGTCGCCGGCTTCGAGCCGAAGGTCGCCGTGTCGGCGTAGAACATGCGGAAATAATCGATCGGGCGCTTTTTCAATTCCTGCAGTAGCTCTTTGTAGTTCGAGTTCGATGTGCGGTTGCCGAGCTGATCGAAACCCGGCCCGATGCGGCCCTCGAAGAACGGGATCATGCCGCCGCCGTGATGCGTGATGATCTTGAGGTTCGGCATGAGATCGAAAACTTTGGCGAACACCAGCCGCGCCATGAACACACTCGTTTCATAAGGCCAGCCGAACGCCCACCAGATTTCATATTGCGAGCGTTTCTCCGAGAGATAATCCGGGAAATTCGGGCCGCGCGAGGGATGCACCCAGATCATGCGATCGTTGTCGGCCATCCATTTGTAGAAGGGCATATAGTCGGCCGTGTCCATCGGCTTGCCGCCGGCATTGGTGAACACCTGCACGCCGACCGCGCCGAGCGACTTCACCGCGCGCTCGGTCTCGCTCATCAGCGCTTGCGTGTTCTCAACTGCAACGGACGCGATAAAACCCGGAAAACGGTCCGGATATTTGGCGCAAATCTCGGCCATGCCGTCATTGGCGATGCGCGCAAGCTCCGGCGCGTTCTTCTCGCCTGCGAGCATTTCGAGCGGCGGAGAAGCAAGCGACAGAATCTGCTGATAGTCGGGGCCGAAGCGATCCATCACTTTAAAGCGGATATCAAGATTGGTGATCATCGGCACCGCGGTGGTGCGCTTATTCATGTCCTCCATGTTCGGCGCAAGCTTGGAGACACGCTCGTAGAACGGCATCGGCCAGATGTGATTGTAGACGTCGATCTTGCGCATCCCGCCGTTCCTTACCGATTATTTCCGGCGCTAGGCGCGCGGCTAATAGGTTCAGCGTTTCCGATATGTATTTGATTTTTCAGGCGTTTTGGAGCCCGGCGGAAACGTGGCGGGGATTTTCGGCGGCCCCCGACGCTTTGTCAACGAGGGCCGGGACGGCCGAGGCGCCCTAGAGACCCTCTTCCAGCGGCTTGGATTGCGGTTGTTGCCCAGGAGGTTCTTTCGCCCGCTCGGTCCGGTCGAGCCAGGCATGCTCCAACAGCCTCAGCCGCGTGGTGACGGTCATCAGAAACGCCGTCGACCAGCCGATGAGGATGAGCCCATTCGCGCCCTCAATTGCGGCGATGAGGCGCCAGCGCGGCGTGAGCACGACGTCACCATAGCCGATGGTGACGAACGTCGTTGTCGAGAAATAAAGCGCCTCCTCGAAATTCTTGAACTCGCCGAGCGCCGAGTAGAGAGCGCCATAGAACCAGATCTCGATCGTGTGCAAGCCGAATAGCCCAAACACCGTGAGGACGATCAGCACAGCCTGACGCGAGCGTCCCTCATGCAACCTAAGCTTACCGCCGCCCTGCCCCATCAACGCTGTGAGACCGAGGAGACCCCAAAAGTGAATGAGCACGGTCGCCGCCACCATGATAGTCGCGAACGCAAGGCTAAAGAGAAGGTCCGAAAGCTCTGGAGACATTTGGCACAACGAATCAGTTGCTCAGTATCGCGCCCGCCACCCTTAAGCGCACGCCTTTGCCGCGCTCACGTGCCGCGCTCACGTGCCGCGCTTCACCACAAGAGTGCCGTCTTTGATTCGCTCCGACGCATGAATAATGATTATGTCGCCCGGAGCGAGGCCCTTCACGACCTCGGCATCGAGCGTGTTCATGTGGCCGATCTCGATATTCTGAAGACGTGCACGCCCATTGCGCACCGCAAAGACGGTCCATTTGCCGCCTTCGCGAAACACGCCGCCAAGCGGGACCTTCACGACATTGTCGCTGCGCCAAATGATGACGTGAGACTGAATGCGATAGCCGTGGCCTAATCTCGCGCGCGCTTCGAGCGGGCTATCGAAATCGATGATCACGTTGGCCCGCTGCTCCTCGATGCCGAGCGCGGAAACTTTGGTGAAGGCATAGGGCTCGACGCGCTCAACATGACCCTTGAGCTGATTGCCACCTCCCCAATCGTCGATCAGCACGGGATCGCCTGCTTTGATTTGTACAGCGTCCGTCGAAAGGTAATCGACGATCGCGTCGAGCTTACCGGCATCGCCGATATCGACGAGCGGCTCAGCGGCAGCAACGACGCCTTCGCTCTTGCGTAGAACGCGCAGCACATGGCCATCGACTGGCGACACGACATCAACCGGATCGAGCGGCGTTGGCGCATGGGTCGTCGGGCCGATAAGGCTCGCCTTCGCGGTTTCGACATCGGCTTTGCGCGCGCGCAACGCCGCTTCGGCAGCATTCAATGAGGCGTTCCTCACGCGCACATTGTTCTGCAGCCGTTCGAGATCTTGCTCTGAAATCGTATTCTTCGGTGTCAGCTTGCGGGCACGCGCAAGATCGGATTTCGCAAGATCAAGCTGCGCCTTGGCACTGACGACATCCGCTTCCGCCGCACCGACTGCCGCCTCGGCAGAATGCAATTGCGCCTCGCGCTCCGATTGCGTGCGCGTATCAAGAAGCCCGGGCTCAACGGGATGGATCACCGCGATCAGCGTCTCATTCGCGTGCACTTCATCACCCGGCTGCGCGTCGATGCGCGTGATCTCGCCGGCAATCGGTGCCGAGATCGTGTAGATGTCGTGAATGCGCGTCTCGCCTTCTTCATCGAGCGTGACCATCATGGCGCCTCGCTCGATCGTCGCCATGTCGACGGGCACGGCGCGCGGCCAGAACGCGAAGGCGAACGCCGCAACCGTCACCGCGCCGATGCCGGCCCACATGTAGATGCGTCTCTTACGTGCATCATTCATGGGCCTAATCTCTCGTCTTCAAGACGGCAACAAGGTCGAGCCGGTCGAGCTCGCGCCGCACGACAAGCCCGGCCGCAATCGATGACAACAGAATCAACAGCCCCGCTTCACCATAGCTTCGAGGCGCGATCGTCAAAGGAATGCGGAAGAGATCGGTGTTGATGCCCTGCACGATGAGCCACGCAAGAGCATAGCCGATGACACAGCCAAACGGCAGCGCGAGAAGCACCAAGAGCAGCGACTGGCCGAGCAGAATGTAGGAGACTTCGTATCGTGTGAATCCTATCACCCTCATGGTCGCGAATTCGCGGCGCCGTTCGGACAGAGCGATGCGGACGCTGTTGTAAACAACGCCCGCGGCGATCGCGGCACCGATGATGCGGTAGATCACCATGATCGTCTCTTGGGACGTTCTGATCGTCTCGCGAAACATTTGGAGTGCAATCGATTGAAGCGTCACGGTAGCAACCGCCGGCAAATCCTTGACAGCCTTATAGAACCTATCGAGATCATCGAGGCGAATGCGCAGAAGGGCGCCCGACATCACTGGCCCTTCATCCATGAGGCGGTTGACCGCCGCGCGCGACATATAGGCGGCGGAACCAATGTATTCCTCAACCACCGCTGAGACGAACAGCTCACGTTTGAGACGCCGGCCCTCCAGCGCCTCGACCATCACGCGGTCCCCACGGCTGACTTCCAGCTTGGACGCCAATAGGCTCGAAACGACGAGGCCGTTCTCCGGCAGCGTGAATTGTTGTTCGTTCTTGTCAATGATGGCCTTGAGCGAAGCGTTAGGCTCGATGCCACTGACTGCCGTCAGCTCTTCGCGCGGCCCGTGGCGCAGGCGCACTGCCACCTCGCGCGCCGGCTCGGCGACAATAACGCCGGGCAATCTCTTAACCTCCAGGAGCGCTACATCTCCCCGCGGCTCGGCAAAATGGATCGCGGCGTCATAGGGGCCTTCGCGGTAAAAGAAGAACTCAATCATCTTCTCGACCGAGTCCTTCGAAAACAAGGTAGCGATCAGCAAGCCCATTGCCGCGGCGACGCCAAGGGTTGTTGCACTAGAGCGCACGGGCCAGCGCACGATGTGACGCAAGATCATCTTCGTCGGCCCGTCGAACCGCTTCGTAAAGTCGAAATGATTGAGCAAGCCCTTGGCGTAATTAGCAGGCGCCGGCGGGCTCATTGCGACGGCCGGCGCAAGGTCCGCGGCCTTTCGAACGGAGGAAGCGGCACCGACGGCTGCCGTTCCAAACGCAACGAGAGCGCCAAACAGGAACGCGCGCGGATCGGCGACATAGAGCATGACCGGGAACTTATAGAACTGGATGTAAAGCGCGATCATTTTGCGCGCGAGCCACCAGCCGAGGCCAAAACCGACAAGCGTGCCGATTGCTGCGATGAAAAGCGCAAACTTCAAATAGTGAAACAGCACTTCGGCCCTGGTGTACCCGAACGCCTTGAAGAGGCCGATCTGCTCGCGCTCGATTTCCACAAGGCGCGAGAGCATAACGTTGAGCAGAAACGCCGAGACGACAATGAACACCGGCGGCACGATCGATCCGACAGTCTTAAGCTGATCGAGCTCGCTCTGAAGATAGGCATGAGACGTCTGATCCTTGCGCGCATAGGCGCCGACGCCGCCATAGCGATCCAGGATGCTGTCGACGCGTTCGATCACAGTGTCCGCAGAAGCGGCGGGCGATAGCGCAATGCTGAGGTCGTTGAAGGCCCCGGTGAGGTCGAACGCCGCTTCGAGCGCCTTGCGCGGCATCCAAAGCACGGCGTAATGCCGCTTGTCGGGCATGATCGAGCCCGGCGCAAGCGCGTAGACATATTCCGGTGAAGCGCCGACGCCTACGATATGCACCTTGCGCTTGACACCGTTGAGGAGCACCGAGAACTCGGCACCGAGATCGAAATGATGCGCCTCTACGAAGGATTCGTTGGCAAGTACCTCGGTTGTGCTGTCCGGTTGCGGCAGCCGGCCGGACAACACGGTCACGGCGTTGAGGACCGCTTCTCCGTGTTTTGGGAGGGAAATGACCCGGCCGGTCGCCGGTTCGGCCATACTGGGTACATCGATGATGACGTCGCGTACGATGCGGGTCTCGGCCTGTCTGACGCCCGGTAACACGATGATCTGTGAAAGCAGGGACACCGGCGCGCGCTTGAGCATCGCGAAGACATCGCCGAAGCGGCTCTGCTCGTAATAGGCCGCCTGGCTCTCCTTGAGAGACGCGAGCGTTGAAAGCGACATCACGAGAATGGCAACGCCGCCGCCAACGATAAGCGCGATCGCAATCACTTGGCCTTTCATATTCCAAAGGCCGCGCAACAGTTTCTTATCAAGCGCGCGCATTGATCACCAAGAAAGCTCCTTCGGCGTCTTGGTGCGCCCTTTGGCTTCGATCTTCGAGACTTTGCCGTCCGCAAAATGAATCACTCGGTCCGCCATATCGGCAATGCCGGCATTGTGCGTGATGAGAATGGTGACCGCCTTGAGCTCACGGTTGACCTGATCGATCGCTTCAAGCACGCCGATGCCGGTGGCGCTGTCGAGCGCGCCGGTGGGTTCATCACACAACAAAATGCTGGGCCGCTTGGCGATGGCGCGCGCAACGGCAACGCGCTGCTGCTCGCCGCCTGAAAGCTCGGCAGGAAAGTGATCCATTCGCTCGCCGAGACCCACCAGCTTGAGCGCCTCTTCCGGCGCCAGCGGGTCGCGCGCGATTTCGGTCACGAGCGAGACATTCTCGCGCGCCGTCAAGCTCGGGATGAGATTGTAGAACTGGAACACGAACCCGACATGGTTGCGCCGGTAGGCGGTGAGGTCATGCTCGCCAAAGGCGGTGATCTCCTTGCCGCGGAACAGTGCCCGGCCGGCGCTCGCCTCATCAAGACCGCCCAGGATGTTGAGGAAAGTCGACTTGCCGCTGCCCGAGGGGCCAAGCATCACGAGAAGCTCGCCCTCCTCCGCCGAAAGATCGACACCACGCAAGGCGCGCACTTCGACCGCGCCTGTGCGGTAGGTCTTCTCCAATCCCTCGATCCGTACGACTTCCATGGCGGCGACGCTAAGTAAGCTGCAGTGCAACACCATGACCTGAGTCAACGGAATGCGCCACTCACGGCCCGCGCCAGGCGCGTTAACGCCATTCTCTGTGATCCCAAACCCCTGGCGGATTCACGAAAGTCTGCTACTTAGTCTCCCCGCTGTGGGAGAGCCCCGCGGGGGCGCGGGGCCGCATCGGCACAAGGAAAAAGACAAAGGCGGGCGCATGGCTTCACCCCTTCAACACCTCGTCGATTGGCTGGCGCAAACACAGGCCAGCCAAACGATTAAAGAGATCAGTTGGATCATCCCAACCGTGCAGACAATTCATATTCTGGCGATCGCCGCAGTGGTCGGATCGATGGTGCTGCTCGACCTGCGCGTGCTCGGCATTGCAGCACGGGCGCAGAGCCTTTCAAGCGTTTCCGAGCGCTTGCTGCCCTGGGTGTGGCGCGCGCTGATCGTGCTTCTGCTCACGGGCATTGTGATGGTGACGGGCGAACCTGGGCGCTCGCTGGTGAATTCGATTTTCCAAATAAAGATGGCGCTCGTTATTGTCGCGGCTGTCCTCACGTTCTTTTTGCAGCGCAGCCTGCGGGCGCGGGGTGCCGCTGAAGCCGCTCCGGCCGATGCGAAGGCGATTGCGGCGCTCTCGCTCGTTACGTGGGTGCTGATCGTGTTCGCCGGGCGCTGGATCGCCTATGGCGATACGCTGTTCGGCGGAGGCTCGTGAGCGGCGCGATGTCGATTAAGCTGATCCTCGAATGGCTGGAAAACACTCCGCTCGCGCAGGCGATCGCCGAGAGCACCTATCTTTTTCCGCTGATTGAATCCATTCACGTGCTCGCCATCACCTTCGTCGTCGGTTCGATCGCGATGGTTGATTTGCGCCTCTTAGGTGTCACGGCACGTGACCAACGGCCCGCGCGCATCACCGCCGACATTCTGCCGTGGACATGGGCGGCATTCATTGTCGCGGCGATCGCGGGTTTCCTTCTGTTCTCGTCGCAAGCCGAGAAGTATTTCGACAACGTGCCGTTCCGTGCGAAGTTCGTTCTGATGGCGCTCGCGGGGCTAAACATGCTCGTGTTTCAGCTGTTTCTCGGGCGCGACATCCAAAGCTGGCCGGAAGGCGCAAAGACTCCGGTGAAAGCCAAGATCGCCGGCGGCATCTCGCTGACGCTATGGATCGGAGTTGTCGCCTGCGGCCGTTGGATCGGCTTCACGATGTTCGGCTGAGCAC
>JBAQHC010000518.1:0-1791 GCA_049288095.1 Alphaproteobacteria bacterium
GCTTCATTGGACACCCATGCAGGCCGTGCCGGACAGTAGCGGGCCGCACGCGCCCGTGGTATCGCGGGTGAGACGCCTGCCTTCCGGCGCGATACAGTTCGATATTTACTTGGGTCTTCACGGACTCGAGTGGGTAAATTGAGGGGGTAAGCATCGCTGGAAGCCTCGTGGATATTGGCTTTCAGGAATTTCAGAAGGGGCTCGCATTTGGCATCATGTCTGAATGGCCAATTCTGCGAAGCGACGGCGGCGACTTTGGGATGAGTATGCATTCCCGGGGTTTCGTCCGCTCCCCACGGTGCGCGGCGTGTTCGGTGATCCGAAAGCGTGCGTCATCACCCTCAAACGGCGCTCAAAAAAACGATCTGCAGTTGCTGTGGTCGAGTGCACTCGGGCTGGTACGACCGACGCACACGGCGCGTTCGCGATCTGTCGTGTGGCGACGCGCGCATCTTTCTGGAGATCGAGGTGCGTCGGGTGCTGTGCAAGAGTTGCGGGCACGTGAAGCGCGAGCGGCTCGACTTCCTGGCGGACAATCCCTTCTATACCAAGCGCTTTGCCTACTACGTTGGGCGGCGCTGTCGTCAGGCCACCATCAAGGACATTGCCGAGGAACTCAGGCTTCACTGGGAGACGATCAAGACTCTGGAGAAGCAGTACATGCGGGCGCAACTGGCCCGTGTGGGCGCGCCAGGACCCAAAGCCATCGGCATCGACGAGATCTCGATTCGCAAGGGCCATACCTACCGCATCGTGGTGAGCGACCTGATTCGAGGGCGACCGATCTGGTTCGGGGGAGAGGACCGCAAAGAGGCGAGCATGGCGCTGTTCTACGACTGGCTGGGCGAGAAGAGGACCCGGAGCATTCGCTTGGCGGTAATGGACATGTGGAAGCCGTTTCACAACGTGACTGCGGCGCGTGCACCGCAGGCGGCGATCCTGTACGACAAGTTCCACGTCATGCGCCATCTGGGCGATGCGCTCGACGAGGTGCGCAAGTCCGAGTACCGCAGACTCAGCGGCCAGGATCGAAGCTACATCAAGGGCCAGAAGTACACGCTGCTTTCGCGTCGCGAGAACCTCACGCTGAAAGGCCACCAAGCACTCAAGAAGGTGCTGATGGCGAACAAGCGCTTGAACACGGCGTACCTGCTCAGGGAGTCCTTCGGTCAGCTCTGGGACTACGAGCGCGAGGGCTGGGCGCGGCGATTCTTTGAGAACTGGCGGGCGAGTCTGAAGTGGCAGCGCCTCAAACCCTATGAGAAATTCGCCGAGATGATCGATCGGCATTGGGACGGAATCGCCGCCTATTGCAGGCCAGAGAACAAGGTCTCCCTCGGATTCGTGGAAGGACTGAACAACAAGATCCGCGTCATCCAGCGTCGAGCATACGGACTGCGCGACGAAGAGTACCTGCGCCTCAAAATCCTGACCTGTATGCTGCCCGCTCTATAGCTGTCCTAAGGCTTCCCGAACTTCCGGCGTAAGCTCGGCGGTTGACTTGAGCAAGCCACAGCGTCGTCCACAAATCCGCAGCACGAGCGAGCGCCCTCGCCATGGACATGATGGACAACGCCAGCGCGTTGCCCACATGCCCACAGCGACAACATCAACAGCAGCCAGTTGATCGAAATTGGCTGATATTCACCCACTCGATTCCGTGAAGAGCCTTTTTGGATTTCGATGATCGCTTCGGCTTGCTGCAATTGCCGACCAAGGCGTGCAGTCTCCCGCTTGGCCTGCGCCAGCTCCGCCGCCAAAGGGTTCCGCGCCGCGGCCTTGGGTCCCCGC
>JBAQHC010000519.1:0-3697 GCA_049288095.1 Alphaproteobacteria bacterium
GGGTTAGGGTGGGGGTGAGACAATGACTCTGCAGGGGCGAGACGATGGCTCTTTGCTATTTGTTGACTCGGGCACCCCCACCCGAAACGCCTTGCGTTTCGACCTCCCCACAAGGGGGAGGTTAGAAAGAGAAGTCGCTGGAGGTGGAGCGAGCAAATGACAAACTCATTGGTTGAGACACTGATCGGCGCGGTCGTGATCGCGGTCGCCGCGGTGTTTCTCGTTTATGCGTATTCGACGGCGGGCATGACGCGCGAAGGCGGCTATACGCTTTCGGCGGTGTTCAATCGTGTCGACGGAGTTACGACCGGCACCGATGTGCGCATTGCGGGCATCAAGGTCGGCACGGTCACGGGGCTTACGCTCGACCAAAAGCTTTATCGCGCCAACGTCCATTTGGACATCGCGAGCAATGTGAAGCTGCCGGACGATTCGCAAATTAAGGTCGCCTCGGAGGGTCTGCTCGGCGGCAACTACCTCGCGATTGAGCCGGGCGGCAGCGACAACTATCTCAAGGCCGGCGACGAGATCGAGTACACCCAGGGCACCATCGATCTCATGAGCATCATCCAGAAGGCGATGTTCTCGACCGCCAGTAGCGGAAAGTCGTCCTCGTCCGACCAGCCGGCGGGCAATGCGCCCGCTGCGGCGAGCACAAGCCCGTGACCGCCTAACCTCCGCCACAAGGGCGGTCTATTATAGTGGGGAAGTAGGGGGCGCGTCTGGGGTTGGGTTTCATGTCGCCATTGAGAAAGCGCTGGATTGCGGGGCTTGCCGCCGCCGCGCTTTGCGCTGCGGCCGGGCTCGCTCTGGCGCAGGACCAACCGCCGATCTCGCCGCCTCCGGGGTATGCGCCGCCACCGCCGCCCAATGCGCAGCCGCCCGATCCGGGCGATCTGCCGACCGCAAACGACAATGCGGGTCCCGGACCCACAAATGAAGATGCGGGCGCGCCGCGCGGCTATGGCGATCAAGGGGCTCCGAGCAATGCGGAAGATCAGGGCGGCGCCTTGCCGCCCATGCGTGGTTCGACGGCGAGCGAGCAGCCGATGGATATCGGCATTACGCCGCCTCCACCGCCCGCCGGGGCAACGCCGCCGCCGCCCGATTCCACCAATCCCACGACCGGCCTCACGCCTGACACGGCGCCCGGCGATGTGACTTCGCCCGCGCCGCAATCCGGAACCTCGCCGGCTGACATAGAGCACACGCAGACTCTTGGCCGCGCTCCGGTCCAGCCGGGCGGATTGGTCGCAGTGCTGCGCGGTCTTGATAAGATTTCTGCGCGCGTAACGGTGGTCAATGCCCCGATCGGCAAGCCGGTGATGTTCGGCCGTCTGAAGATCGTTGCCGACTATTGCTACAAGCGCCCGCCGGAATTACCGCCCGAAGTCACCGCCTTCGTGCGCATCGACGACACACGCGTAAAAGATACTGCGAAGGCGCGCATCTTTTCAGGCTGGATGTATGAATCGAGCCCCGCGCTCCATGCGGTCGAGCATCCGGTCTACGATGTCTGGCTGATCGACTGCAAAACTTCGACGCCCGAAAGCGAGTTCGGCACGCTGCCGAAAGAGCCTTCGCCGAAGGAAGATTCGACCAAGCGGATCAGATAATCCGAGCGCGGAATCTCGATGGCGCCGAATTGCGCAAGATGCTCGGTGATGAATTGCGTGTCGAGCAAGACAAAGCCCTTGATCTTGAGATGCGCAACGAGATGGCAGAGCGCGACCTTGCTGGCATCGCGCGCGCGGGCAAACATGCTTTCGCCGAAAAACGCTCTGTGCAGGCTGACACCATAAAGGCCACCGACAAGCTGGTCCTCCTGATACGCTTCGACGCTGTGCGCATGGCCCATTTCGTGAAGCTCGCTGTAGAGCTTCAGAATCTCGGCGTTGATCCAAGTCTCTTTGCGATCTGCCGTGGCCTCGCCGCAGAGCTTCATGACATCGGCGAAGCGCTGATTGATACGCACGGTGTAGATGTCTTGGCGCACCGTGCGTTTTAGGCGGCGCGGAATGTGAAACGCATCGAGCGGGATGATGCCGCGCCATTCCGGATTGACCCAAAAAACCTCTCGGGCATTCGCGCTCTCTGCCATCGGGAAGATCCCGTTGGCATAGGCATTCAAAAGCTCGCGCGCTCCGATTCTGGCCATTACTGGAGTTTACCCTCTCCCTCGGGGAGAGGGCAGGGTGAGGGGACTTAATCAAGTGTCGAAGGTCTTCGTCCCCTCACCCGGCGCAAGCTCGCGCCGACCTCTCCCCAAGGGAGAGGTTCAAACCGGCGCGCCGTGGCGGGCGAGATAACGCTCGAGCCAATGAATGTCGTAATCGCCGTTGATGATATCCGGCTCTTCCAAGAGATCCATGAACAGCGGGATGGTCGTGTCGATGCCGTCAACCACGAACTCACGCAGCGCGCGCTTGAGCCGCGCGATGCATTCCAGACGATTTCGTCCGTGCACGATCAATTTGCCGATCATCGAATCGTAATAGGGCGGGATCGTGTAGCCGGAATAGGCGGCTGAGTCGACGCGCACGCCCAAGCCGCCCGGGGTATGAAACTCTTTGATGCGGCCGGGCGAAGGGCGGAAGGTGCGCGGATCTTCCGCGTTGATGCGGCATTCGATGGCGTGGCCGTTGAACTTGATGTCCTTCTGATTGATTTCGAGCTTGGCACCTGAGGCCACGCGGATCTGCTCGCGGATCAAATCGATGCCGGTCACCATCTCGGTCACGGGATGCTCGACCTGAATGCGCGTGTTCATCTCGATGAAATAGAATTTGCCCCCGGCGTAAAGGAACTCAACAGTGCCGACGCCGAGATAGCCGATGCGCTTCATCGCATGCGCAACCGTCTCGCCGATCTTCTGCCGCTCGCCGGCATTGAGCGCGGGGGAAGGCGCTTCTTCCATTACCTTCTGGTGCCGGCGCTGCAGCGAGCAATCGCGCTCACCCAAATGCAAACAGCGGCCATGCGAATCGCACAGCACTTGCACTTCGATATGACGCGGCGCCTCTAAGAATTTCTCGACATACAGCGTATCGTCGCCGAAGCCGGCTTTGGCTTCCGCGCGCGCAGTGGCAAATGCCTTAGAGATATCTGCCGCGGTGCGCGCGATCTTCATACCGCGCCCGCCGCCGCCCGCCGCGGCTTTCAAGATCACCGGATAGCCGATGTCGGCGGCAACGCGCTGCGCATCCGTATCGCTCCAGATCGGACCATCCGAACCCGGAACAACCGGAATGCCAGCTTTGGCGACGGCCTTCTTAGCTTCGATCTTGTCGCCCATGAGCTTGATGAGCTCGGGCGTCGGGCCGATGAAAGTGAGTCCGTGCTCGCGCAGAATTTCGGCGAAGCGCGCATTCTCGGAAAGAAAGCCGTAGCCGGGATGTACGGCATCCGCACCGGTGATCTCGGCGGCGGAGATGATCGCGGGCATATTTAAATAGCTTTGCGCAGGCGGGGGCGGGCCGATGCACACGCTCTCATCGGCCATGCGCACATGCATGGCGTTTTCATCCGCCGTCGAGTGCACGGCGACGGTGTGAATCCCCATCTCGCGGCAGGCGCGCAATATCCTGAGCGCGATTTCGCCCCTGTTGGCGATGAGGATTTTCTCAAACATTAATCTTACGCGCGGCCACGCGGTCTCTTTCTAATCCCCTCCCCCCTTGCGGGGGAGGGGTAGGGA
>JBAQHC010000520.1:0-2610 GCA_049288095.1 Alphaproteobacteria bacterium
TTATCTCGTGCGCGGCAAATCACTGCCCAATATGAGCCCGACAAATCCGAAATTCAGCAGGGCAATCAAAGTGTGGCAGTCATTGCCCTTGCCGGTTGCTAATTTCCTCTCTCAATTCGTGAGCCCAAGCCTGGGCTAGGGAGCCGACAGGACCCGTTCGATGATGGCATCGAGCTTGGCGAGCTGCGCGCGCCATGCGTGATGGCCAATGACATTCTCGCGGGCCTTTCGTCCGAGATCCGGAATGCTCCCGCGCAGTGCGGTGAGCGTTGCTTGTACAAAAGCACGCGCGTCACGTGCGACCAGCAAATGCTCTCCGTCGGTTGCAAAAATTCCGTCGAGCGCGTTCGGCGTTGCGACTGTCGGTCTTGCCATCGCCATGGCTTCCAACACCTTGTTTTGTATGCCGCGCGCAATGCGCAAGGGTGCGACCGAGACTTTGGCGCGGGCATAAAAGGGGCGCACATCGGGCACCGCGCCCGTTACCTCAATGCCGGGCAGCGCCGCGAGATTGCGTACGGCCGGCGCGGGGCTTGTGCCAACGATTTGAAATCGGGCATCCAGAATTTCGGCACGAACAAGCGGAAAGATCTCGTGCGCGAACCAAACAACCGCATCGACGTTGGGGTAATAGTCCATCGTTCCTGTGAACAGGATGATCGGCTCCTGAGAAGTCTCGGCTGCGAAAGGCGCGGGATCGAAGTAGTCGCAATCAACGCCGTTCGGGACAACGTGCAGCTTGTCAGCGGCTTCGGGGCAATCCGCGGCAAAGAGATTGCGGTCGGTCTCGGAAACGAAAAGGCACGCCTTCGCTGCGTGCGCGACGGCGCGGTCGAAGCGCAGCACGCGCTTTGCCTCAAGGTTATAAACAAAGCGCATCGGCCCGCGCCGCGCCGCGGCGTATTGGCGGAACTTGGCGGAATCGGCGTCGACGAAGTCCATCACGATGCGAGCAGTGCCTTCGGAGCCCAGCACGTATTGAGCCATGGCCGATGAGACGATGTAGACAAGATCCGGACGAACGGCTGCAATCGTCCGTGTGCACCAGGACCGAAGCTCTTGGTTGTCGAAGGCGCTGATGCTGAGCGCCCGGCCCGAGGCGGCACCCAACGCCATTGCGAGCGATTTCTCATGAGGACGGCGCAGCGTATAATGGACTTCCTTGCACAAAGTGCGCAATTCGCCAGTCTCTTTAAGCTCGGCCTCGTTATCGGCAAGCGCACCGAGCCAAACTTCGTGAGTCTCGGCGAGATGTTTCAAGGGGTGAAACGCTCTGATCCGCTCGCCCTTGTTCGGCGGATAAGGCACGCGGTGAGCAAGAAAGAGCAGCTTCGCCATAAGACTCAAAGGGCCGTCAGGACTCCGGGCAGGGGCGGAGAATGTCCAAGCGCGAACCGCCCCACAAGGCGGCAGGCGCCGGCCGTGGGCCCCGAACGACTGGATAACATTGAGATGTTATCGTTCAGTTCAGCTCCGGCAGAACCGCGGGCTTGAGCCAATCGGACGGCTGGAAACACCTAAGTGATGCGAATTCTGCTCGAAACGCTGCTCTTGCCGCCCGCTGATCTCCTGATGCTTTCGGCTATCGGAGTATTTCTGCTGCGCTCCCGCCGCAGGCTTGGCTTGACGCTTATTCTCGGCTCGCTCGTCGGCTTTTATGTCCTCAGCCTTCCACTGGTAGGAAAGCTCCTGCTCATGACTGTCAGCGTGCCCGATCGCGTGCCGAGCAATGCGCAAGCGATCGTGGTGCTGAGCGCTGGCCTGCGCAACAAGGCGCATGAGTTCGGCGAAGACGCGCCGGACGATCTCACGCTCGAAAGATTGCGCTACGCCGCTTATCTCGAGCGGAAGACCCATTTGCCGATCCTCGTGAGCGGCGGCGCGCTGCCATCCGATGAGGGCAATCTTGCGCAAGTCATGGCCGAGACACTCAAGAACGACTACGGGATCGATGCGCGCTGGGTGGAAGATAAGTCGCTCACCACGGCTGAGAACGCGAAATTCAGTGCCGCAATTCTGAAGGCGAGCGGGATCAGCCGGATTTACCTTGTTTCACATGGCTGGCATTTGGCGCGCGCCTTGCTAGCGTTTAGACGCACTGGGCTTACGGTCTACCCTGCTGGAACGGTTTATCCCGTGCTGAAAAGGTCCGATTTTTACGACCCCATTCCGGAAGCCTCCGCGTTCCGTAACAGTTGTTACTCATTGCACGAGATTCTTGGATATTTCTGGTATCTTCTCAGCCTGCCAAAGCAAGAGGGCGCAGCTTCATGAGCATTCTCGTGACCGGCGGGGCGGGCTATATCGGCAGCCATGCGGTGTTACGCCTGCTCGATCAGGGCGAGCGCGTCGTGGTTATCGACAATCTTTCGACGGGAAGCCGCGCCCTGGTGCCGCCCGCCGCGCGATTCATCCAAGGCGATTTCGGCGATGTTGGCCTCGTTAGCGAGATTCTCGCGCAAGAGAATGTCGATGCGGTTATGCATTTCGCGGGCTCCATCGTCGTGCCGGAGTCGGTGGCTAACCCGCTCGCCTATTATGAAAACAACACGTGCAAAACTCGTACGCTTCTTCAAGCTTGCGTGAACGCGAATGTGCGGGCGTTCATCT
>JBAQHC010000521.1:0-4161 GCA_049288095.1 Alphaproteobacteria bacterium
CAAATGGGTCGGTAATCTTAATCGCGAGATTCTTGGTTGATTTGGCTGGGCCGAGCCAAATACCGGTGCGTGCACGAATTGCATTTGGGTGAAGTACGTAGAGGCGCTTTGACTCTTCATTCACTTCAGCGGCGGAAAATTGGCGTCGCGGAATGAAATGGAGTTGGTCATGAGCGTTCAGAACGTAGGCTCTACGCCGAGCTATCAGCCACCGGCACAAGCGCCTGAGCGGGCGGAGCCTCCGGGCCCCGATCGTGACGGCGACAGCGATGACAACGCGATCGCGACGACGACACAGTCGCCTGTGAAGTCGCCTACGTCGGCGCTGTCCGGCAAGCAGGTCGATATTTTCGCCTGAGTGAAGCAATAACTGGGCATTGAATAAGCGTAACGCCGCCGGCTGGGAAGCCGCGGCCTTCGTTTCGTCCTTTGTTTGTTTTCCGGGCGCAATTCGCCAGATAGGCGTTTAGGTGGGGATGAGCGTCACGCTTGCCAAGAGTGGCGCCCCGAAAATATTCCGTAGACTGAGTTTTCCCCGCCGGCATGACATTTCCTCCCCCGTTCACGGGGGAGGTGTCGCCCCGGGGCGACGGAGGGGGTCGTTTGAAGGCCCCCCTTGACCGCTTCGCGGTCACTCCCCCCGTAAACAGGGGGAGACGATTTTCCCCGCTCAGGCGATCAGCTTTTTGATCCAGTTGGGCAGAGCGAGCGCCGAGCGGTGGATCTCGGGGTTGTAGAAGTCGGTCTGAATGCGCGATTTGGCGTAGGCGACCTCGATCGCATCCTGAGGCGCATCGCCGATGCGCGTGCCGTTGGACGCCCAGGTAAGTCCCATATAGCCGCCGACATAAGTCGGGACGACCGTCAGCAGCGTGCCAACGTACTTAAACGTGCGCGCGAGCTGCTCCATCGTCTCCTTGAGCTCGTCGGGCTGGAAGTGCGGCACGCCGGTTTGGAAGATGGCGACGCCGTGCGGCTTCATCGCCTTGGCGACCGACTGGTAGAACTCGTCCATGAAGAGAACCTTCGCCGGCCCGACCGGGTCGGGGCGGTCGGCGACGATGATGTCGAAGGCGCCGATCGAGGACGGCTCGCGGATGAAGGCGGCGCCGTCGGTCACACGCACGTTGAGGCGCTTGTTGTCGAACGCGCCCTTGTGGACGGTCGGGAAGTGCCTCTTGCAGTGCTCGATCACCTTGGGGTCGATCTCGGCCATGTCGGCCTCGGCGATCGATGAATGCTTGAGGAACTCCTCGGCCACGGCGCCGTCGCCGCCGCCGATCACCAAGCCGCGCGTCGCCGTGATGCCCTTCGCCGCGAACTCGAAATAGGGCAGGTGCACCAGCACCTCCGAATAGGCGCATTCATCGCGCGTCGTCAGCTGGACGATCTGGTCGAGCACCAGAACGCGGCCGACTGCCGGCGCATCGAAAATCATGATGTGCTGAAACTCGCTGCGCTCATCGACGAGCATCGGGCCTTTGACGGCGAAGCTCTGGGCAAAGCCCTTGTGCAGCTCCTCGGTGAAAATCAGCGACATGGCGTCTCCTTTCGCGCGTTTACGGCGGCGGGCGCCTCCTACGGCATTTCCGAGGCTGAGAAAAGAGCAAGGCGCGCCGTGCCCGAAGTAAACCGCGCAACGACGGCAACAAGATGAAGGCCTGCCGCCATGCGTGCTGTGCTGTTGCGCCGCGCGGCCAGCGCCGAGCGCTCGGCCGAGTTGAGGAGCCCGGCGCACGGCGTGCGCTGAGCGCCAAATCGTCCGGACACGGCCCGTTGCGTAGCTGCAACGTGACGCTCCGCCTCACCAACAATTTCCTCGCCACGCAAATTATCTCTTGCGTGACCGGACGACGTTCCTATATTTCGCAAATTGTCTGTTGGGGCCGGCGCCTTAACCCGGTGGTGAAACTTCTGGGGTGAAGGTGGCGGCCTTTGTTTATTTCGGGCGAGTTGTCCGAGAACAAGAGCGATGAAGGAGTCCACGTGAAATGCGCAAGCGCCTTGTGCGGGCCCGGGAGGTCCCCCCGGAAGTAATTGTGACGGGCGGCGAGTATGAGCCGAGCTCCGCCGCCAACATAAAATCCACGCGCAAGGTGATCGACCTGCGCACCGCCCTAGAAGCGGCTCCTCAGGGTGAAAGTAAGGAAGAAGCAAAAGACCACTTCGTAACCAGAGAGGGTTTGACCTACGCCGGGCAGCATTTGATCGTCGATATGTGGGATGGCCAAGGATTCGACGACAAGGACTTCATCGAAGCGACCTTCCGGCGGGCAGTCGAAGCGGCGAAAGCCACTCTTCTCCATATTCATCTGCATGGGTTTACAGGCGGCGGTGGCGTTTCTGGCGTCGCGGTTCTCGCTGAATCGCACATCAGTATTCATACCTGGCCGGAGCGAGGATATGCGGCAGTCGACATCTTCATGTGCGGCGTTGCCCAGCCTCTGAAGGCGGTCGAGGTCATGCGCGAAGCTTTCAAGCCGCGCCAGACGACCGTCGCCGAGCACAAGCGGGGCGTCGTTTAGAGCCAGCGATTTGTGCGTTTGATTTAGCTCAAAGGCCGCCTTCGGGCGGCCTTTTTCTTCACGGGCCAGTGATTTGGCGGCTGCGACGGAAGCCGAGCCGGCGGTCCGTTGAATGCTCGAACGCGCGCCACCACAAGACCCCACACTCATCTTGCTGCGGCGTTTCGTTCGGCATTCCCCTTGAGACGGGCGCGTCGCCGCTCCCCCGGAGGCGCGCCCATTCTCTGCAGATGGCCAAGTTGGCCCAAAGGAAACGACGCATGATAAAAACAGTGGCACTGAGCGCTTTGGCGGCCGTGGCGATCCTCACCGCCGGCATCGCCGGGGCGGCAAGCACGGCGAACGCGCCGCCCGCCGATGGTCCCGGCGGACCTCCGGGCATGATGGGTGGGCGCTTCGGCATGATGGGCCATGGCCCCGGCCGTTTTGGCGGCTTCATGGGCGGCGGCATGATGAGCTGCATGCACGAGCGCCGCGATGGCGGCGATAAAGCGGATGGCGCGAAGCCTGGTCCGATGAAGCGCGCCGATCTTGAAGCGTGTCTGACCAAGACATTTAACGAAATGGATGCCAACCACGACGGCAAGGTGAGCCTCGCCGAGGCGAAAGCCTGGCGCGAAGCACAGAAGGCCAAGCGTGAGGAAGCGGTCTTCAAGCGTTTCGACACGAATGGCGACGGCGGCATCAGCAAGGATGAGTCGGTCGGAAAAGCCCTCGCCCGTTTCGATGCAATCGACACCAACCATGACGGCGTCATCTCGCCCGACGAGATAAAGGCTGCGCACGAAGCGATGCGCCAGAAGTGGAAAGATCATAAACCGGCAAGCACGGCCAACTAGCCTTATACGCACGACCCATGATTGACTTGCGCATTCGGGGCCTAGGGCCTCGGGTGCGCAAGTTTCATTTGAAAGGCCGCAATGCGAGACGCCGGCGAACGGCAGGATCCCGATGGCGATCTCGTCGCGCGTGTTGCTGCCGGCGATCAGGAAGCAGTTCGCGAGCTCGTCGATCGCCACATCACGGCTCTCATGGCGGTCGGGCGGCGGCTGCTCGGCTCTCAGCACGATGCGGAGGAGATTGTTCAGGAGGTTTTTCTGCGCGTCTGGGCGAACGCCGCCAAATGGCAGCCCGGCCGCGCGACCTTCGCAACGTGGATGCACCGCGTCGCGATTAATCTTTGCTATGACCGCTTGCGCCGCCGCCGGGAGGTCACGGTGGAAACCATGCCGGAGGTCGTGGACGCCGGCCCCAGTCCGGATAAAGGCCTTGAGGATGAGGCGCTTACCAAGAGAATTGAAAGTGAGTTGCAAGCTCTGCCCGAGCGCCAGCGCGCGGCCTTGGTGCTCTGTCACTACCAAGGTTTGAGCCAAAGTGAAGCGGCGGAAATCCTGAGCATCAGCGTTGAAGCACTAGAGTCTTTGCTGTCGCGCGCGCGCCGCAGGCTTAAGGATCGTTTGTCGGATGTCGCGCAAGACTATTTTGGAGCTTGAGTGCTGGCCCGCAGTAAGGGCAGGGTCGCAAATTGAACTCGGAATGACGCGAAATGGATAAGAAGCGACTGAGCGCAATTCTTGAGGCGTATGGCGCCGACCCTGCGCATTGGCCGGCGGCCGAGCGCGCGGCAGCGTTGGCG
>JBAQHC010000522.1:0-3358 GCA_049288095.1 Alphaproteobacteria bacterium
CACCCACCCTGCTTTCCGGTTTCTGCTTTTGCGCAATGACAATTGCAGTTTCAGCGTCAGAATACAAGAAAACGCGGTCTGGAAGCGCAGTAATGGAAATAAGATCGAAATTGCTTAAAACAGCTTCCCTCTCCCTCTTATAGTCAGCGCCATCAATAAAAGAGCGTGGCAATACTAAACCAAGGAAGGCATGAGGAGGTAAATTTGGCAAGGCACGTCTCAAAAGCTCAATGGGTTTTGGTGTGTCAGGGCTTCTCCCTTCTATATTCTCAAAGGGCGGATTGCCTATGAGTATCATACAGTTAGCAACGGCATTTTCAATCGCCTTACCGGCAAAAACATCCGCATTCCTTAAATCCCAGCCATTTGGCTCTGGAAAATCAGCCAGCATAAGACACATGCGGGCAACTTCAATGGAAAAGGGATCGATTTCGATACCGTGCAGATGATTAACAAAAAATTTATGGCGCTCCTGCCCGCTCCAGTCTTGCGGAAGAAAAGTTCTCATTCTTCTCATTGCCGCGATTAAAAAAATACCATGGCCTGACATCGGGTCTATGCTATGCCATTGAGTTCTTGGTAAATCCTCGATCGGAATTTGTGAGAGGACATAGTCTGCCACATACGATGGAGTGCTGTGAATGCCGAGTTTTTGGCGGCTCTCCGGGGACACAAAAGTATTCTCATAAATATACGTCAGAGTGTCTACGGAGATATTGCGCAATGAAAAGCTTTGTCCTATTTCTTGAGAAATGGCTTTTAGTATTAATTCAGGAATTCTTGAAGCAGCAGCAGTTAGCGAGGGACCGTAATGATTATTTACAGCTCGCAGTGCGGTTTGTGGAAACGAAAAATCTATTTTGTTAGAGTTTAGTATTTCCCTATCCCGGAATAATTTTGCAGCCAGTAAACTGAAAACAATCTTGAAAACCGTCGAAGGGTCAAAAGGAGGTTTGTGTTTTTTAAACTCTCCTTCGGTGTGGTGAAGTATTTCCTTAAGCAAATAGTCAATTTTTTTGGCAGCTTCGTTTTCCAAAGCTGGAAGCAACCCAACGTCAACGAAATCCAATTGATGAGGACCTGGTTTAGCAAAACCTGTCTTTGCCCGTATAATAACTTGAGGATTCCAATTCTTATTGTTTTGCGTAATGATTTCGGGCAAATTGGCTGTTTTGTATTCCGCCTGAGGGAAAGGCTCCCGTTCGGTAATAGTCCATAGCTCAGTAGTGCCGTTGTTCACAATAAATATTTGAGGAGCTCCAAGGGCTTTCAGTTCGTGAACAATAGATTTAGAAGGACGATTAGGTTCAGCTATATGGATACCAAAACAGGCGGAGCGATAATCCAGTGGCTCCTGTCCAAAGATGGCACGTTCAATTGTGCGAATGGGAACCCTGGCTGAAAACAAGTCTGCATATTTGTAGTCCTTTTTAATAAGACCCGGCCTGTAGCCTATTTTTACAAATGCAGCATCGATATTTTCAAATATAGGCCTCTGCATCATTAGTTGCAATACCCCTGTTACACTATGCTTAATTGACTTTGTGCGCCTTTTGTACCTGCCTTTTCCTTGGTGTATTCCAGTAAGGACTTTTGCATTTAGGGCATACCCGAGCAACCTCCTTTTTTCTCGGAACCCACTGATGATTACACCGTGAACACTTAAAACCCGATAATGTAACTATTGGCATGTCCTAATAATATCATATTAGTAATCAGATGTCACTAATAATATTATTGTAGTATATTATTAAAAGTAATATACTAACTCGCCTTACGTCATCTGCAATCAAACTCTACCTTTTTTCAGAGGTGATGAATACCACCTGTCTTTGTGTGCATAAATCTCGATGTTTTCATTTATATTTCCTCACCACCGCCGTCACCACGCGCGCGATCCTGAGCTCATTTTTCGGTTTTATCGGTTTATAGTTGGGGTTTGCTGGGATGAGGGCGACGCCTTCATCCCCTTTTTTCAGATACTTCATGGTCCACGCCCCGTCGACCTCTGCAATGATGATATCCCCACTCTTTGGAGCCCGCCGCTTGTCAACGAGGACCATGTCTCCGGGGAGGATGCCGGCCCCGGACATGGAATCCCCAGAGACCTTGAGCAGAAAAGTGGCCTCGGGGTTCTGTATGAGCAGATCATCAAGGGAGAGGGTGTCTGCCAGGGACTCCTCCGCAGGGCTTGGGAACCCGGCCTCCACGGTCCCGAGCATCCTTAACGAAGATGCGATGGAGCCGGGGATGAGCCTGCCTTTTGTGTCTCGTTCAAGGACCTTCAATTTTTCAAGTTTATTGACGAGCTTGAAGACCGCATTTTTTGACCGGAAGCCCGCCAACTCCCCGATCTCTGAGAAGCTCGGCATCCTGCCCTGTCGATGATAGAAGCGGGAGATCTCCCTTATTCTGGAGCGCAGCCTGTCTTCCTTCAACTCTCCTTCCATGATTGCATTATAAGGTGAACGATAGTTCACTGTCAAGGGGACCAGACATAATTCATCGTTCCCCGGTAGGTCAAAAAAATCTTTCTATTTTGCAGGGTCGGACCAAGTTAAGCTATTAGAATAACACCAGAAATTTAAAAATGGGGGGCTGATTCTTGTCTTAGAGCTACATTTTGGGGGCGAGAATGAGACCATTAAGCTCCTGTTTTATGGAAAACGGTTCTTTTTACCCCGTTAGAAATAATGCTCCGTTGCTCAGCAGTGGGCTTACATTCTAAATAATTTCGGCGGGGTTTAATATCTCGTTGAAATTTCTAACAGGGTTTATTACATCAGGCGTGGCTGCAAGGGCAATTTATGAGAGGACAAGGCCCAGCGGCAAAGCCCGAAGTTTTTCTCCGCATAAAGAATATTTGGCGTGAACCTTGAGCCCCTCGACTTTGGTCGGGACCCTTTTTTCCCCTAGCCGGGTAGGCCTTGAGTCCCCCGACCTTGCTCGGGACGAAAGGGGCACCACATCGGGGTGTGCCACTAAGCGCGTCGAAATAGCTTCACTTCTTAAACTCATTTTGAACTCCTATAGCCACCCCACCGGATGAAATTCAATGGACTTACGAGGAATTCCAATCCGTAGCTTTTCACAAATTTACCCATTGGCAGTCCAAGAGCAAAATGATTTTACAGAGAGTCTTTAGTTCTGAATCTGCCTCTATCAGAGTCTCCTAGTCTCCCGATTTCGCGGAGATGAGTATGAAAATCTTTGCTTCGGATGAAATCGATGAGATCAACGCTGCCCGTTGTATAAAGGAGTTTGCGTTACAGCTTCAATTGATAGACTCGGTATGTTTTAATCCGTTTCCCTCCCATGGTCTTAATCCCCTTGTTGAGCAGGTTGTTGTCTTCCCGTA
>JBAQHC010000523.1:0-2253 GCA_049288095.1 Alphaproteobacteria bacterium
GCTCGCCCGCCGGCGCAAGACATAGGAGTGCCAGAGATGCGGAAGTATCTTTACATCGCGGCTTCGGCGTTTGTGCTGAGCATGGGGCAAGCCGCTGCCCAGTCGATGGATTACGGATCGCTCGAGCATCTCTTCGGCGAACCGATTACGACGAGCGCGACCGGATCGCCGCAGCGCGCGACGGAGGTCCCGGCGGACATGGAAATCATCACTGCTGATGATATCCGGCGCTCGGGCGCTCAGAATATTTCCGATCTCCTAGAGTTCGTCACGGGGATGAGCTTTCGCCGTTACGGCACCGCCAACACGAATGTCAATGTACGTGGATTCTTGCAGCCCGCTTCGCCGCGCCTGCTCGTCATGATCAACGGCCGGCAGGTTTATCTCGACGACTACGGCTATGTGAATTGGGCGGTGCTGCCGGTTCAGCTAAGCGAGATCAGACAGATTGAGATTGTGAAAGGCCCCGCCTCGGCGTTGTTTGGATTCAACGCCGCCTCGGGCGTTATCAACATCATCACATACGATCCGCTCAACGATAATATGTCGGTCGGGCAGGCGCGAGTGGGAACGCAGAATTTGGCTCAAGGTTCTGCGGTGCTTACGCATCATTTCAGCGAGGATTTCGGTGTTCGCCTCTCGGGCGGTATCTATAGAGAAGACGATTTCGGCAGCGTGACCGCAAATCCCGCGTACCAGTCCGTCGGCCTCGATAGCCGCTGGAAGGCGACCCCTCATCTCGAGTTCAACCTTGAGGGGACGCTTGCGGAATCAAGGAATAACGAGCTTATCGCCACCGGCGGGCTCGGCGAGACTTCCTATCGAACCAATTCGATCAAGGGCGGAGCCGTGGCCGATACGCCGCTCGGCCTTATCAGTGCCTCCGCCTACAACAATCAGTTGAACTCGACGAATTTGACCGGATTGCCGACTGTCTCCTCGGTAAGCGACCGCGTTACGGTCGTGCAGCTGAGCGATCTCTTGAAGGCCGGCTCGGCTCATACATTGCGCGCAGCATTTGAATTTCGCGATGGCTCCAGCACAGCTTCGCTTGCGCCCGGTGCAGATGTCGGCGAACAGATCATTTCCGGCAGCGCGATGTGGAGCTGGAAAATAGACCGGAGCCTTTCGCTGACGAATTCCGTCCGCGTGGATCACGTGATGCTCTATTGGAACGGGCCATTCCCTCCGAGCGTGGGCGTGACAGTCGACGATTACAATAGGAAGACGCACACGGAGTTCAGTTACAATTCGGGCTTGGTTTACGCTCTTTCGCCGAATGACACCATTCGGCTGCTGACAGGAAAAGGCATTCAGCTTCCAAGCCTTTCAGTGCTCGGGGTAGTCGGGCCGGCTGTGTTTCCGGGGGTGCCGGCGGCGATCACCTTGGAGCCGAGCGTGGTGACAAACTATGAAGTCGCTTACGATCGCAAGCTTCCCGATTTGAACTCGACTCTGAGGTTATCTGTCTTTCATGAGGAGGTCAGCGACCTGCTTGAACTCATCACGTTCAACGCAGGCAGCAGCTATGAGACCGGAGCTGAGATCGGCGTGAAGGGAAGCGCGCCTTCCGGATTTCGCTGGAATGCGAGCTATGCCTATACAACCGTCACTGACCACATCGCTTCAGGCGCGATTGCCATTGGGTTGAATGTGCTCGATTTCCAGCACGGAACGCCAAGGTCGGTCGTCAATTTTGGCGGCGGTTATAGTGCCGGGAAGATCGAGGCCGATTTCGAAGCGCATTGGCAATCCTCGTTCCGCGAGAACGTCATAACATCGCTCTTCCCCCCCAGTGGCTTTGTGCATGGGACGGGCAGTTATTTCGATTTAAGCGCTCGCCTTGGGTACAATCTCACCGATCATCTCAATCTGGCGCTCAGCGGCGCGCAGCTTGCCAACTCCAAACAGACACAAAGCGCTGGGCCACCTGTCGAGCGGCGAATCTTCTTCACCGTTACGTACAGGCTATAACGAGCGATAGCGCATGGCATGGTTCGAACGAATTATACACGTGTCCGATTGGCCGTTCGTCGTAAAATTGGGCGCGGCCCCCGCGATCGCGGTTCTGCTCATGCTGGTGCTCCTGATGTCCGGAAACCGCGGACTCGCAACCCAATCGGCCAGCGCGCAAAAGATCATCGAGGTCAGCGTCGAAGGAAACGGCCTCTTACTCGAAGCTGAGCTCGGTGTGGAATCCATCAATGGCGGGCTTTATCGGCTGCTCACCTTGCAGGCTGCGCACAGCCAGGG
>JBAQHC010000524.1:0-4260 GCA_049288095.1 Alphaproteobacteria bacterium
GATCATTCTCGCAATTGCCGGATTTATCGCAATCGTGGCAGTCGTCATTGCGGCGTCTATCGCCAAAGGCCAGCCGCGACAACTATGGGAATTGATCGGCGGCGTCGCCTTCGCATTTTCCTGCGCAGCAAGCTCGTTCGCGTGCCTTGCCGTCTTTCTCAAATTCTTCGAGCACCGGGCATCTGTGCTCGACAGTCTACGCGATAATTCCTACGGAATTTATCTCTTCCATTACGGGCTCGTGAATTGGCTTCAATACGAGCTGCTGCCGAGAGAACTGCCCGCGCTCGCCAAATTCGGAATCGTGTTCGTCGGTGCTGCCGTCTCAGCATGGATAATTTCACTTGTGCTGCGCCGGATCCCACCCATCGCGCGCGTCGTATAGCTCGCGGCGCTAAAGCCGGCGAAGAAATTTTTCGGGGTCCGCCAAAAAGGCGCGCGTGATCTTCACGTGCTCCGTTTCGTGCCACGCGATGCGCGAGATTCCTTGCGCTGAGAACTCAAAGATTTCGGAATCTGGCAGCGCCATGAGCATCGGCGAGTGCGTCGCGATGATGAATTGCGAGCCTTGCGCCACACCGTCCTTGATGAGCGCAATCAGCGCGAGAATGCGCGAAGGCGAAAGCGGCGTCTCCGGCTCGTCCAAAAGGTAAAGCCCGCTCGGCACGATCCGGCTCTTGAGCACGTTGAGAAATGTCTCACCATGCGAAAAGCCATTCGGGTTTTCGCCATAGCGCCGCGTGAGAGCCGCGCGTTGCCCGCGGATCGCGCCGGTGGCCAATCGTTGGCCATATGAGCCGTCCGGCAACTTTTCGCGAAACGCCTGCTCGTCGGTCTCGAGCTCGGCGATATCGGCAATCACGCGCTTGGTAAAGCCGAACGCATCCTCAGCACGAAAGAACAGCTTTACCTTCGGCGCGCGGCGCCGCACGAAGCGAAACGATTTCGCAAGTGCGCGCGGCCCCTCGAGCGTTGGATCGCGTACCGTATCCGCAGAACCAACTGCGACGGCATTCATGCCCGCCGCGATCGCTTCGATCAAAGTCGATTTGCCGGAGCCGTTTTCGCCAATGAAAAAAGTAACCGCCTTTTGGAATTCGAGCGACGTGAATTCGCGCAAGGCGGGCAGATCGAACGGAAACCCCTCGCCTTCCACGACCGCCCGATTTCGCGTGATGCTATCGAGAAACGGCATCCGTCCCTTTCAAACACAAAGGGCACAAAGAGTTTCACGAAGCTCTCGAAGAGCAGCGCCTGTCTTGGTGAACTTCGTGTCTTCTTCGCGACCTTCGTGTTCCGATTTTCAATGCTCTTTAAGGCCGAGGATCTTGCGCGTCTCGCCGGGCGTGGCGACTTCCGCGCCGCAGCCCTCGATCAACTGGCGCGCCTGCAGAACCATCGAGGCATTGGTCGGCGCGAGTTTGCCCTTGCCGAGATAGATCGTGTCTTCATAACCGACACGTACATGGCCACCGAGCACGACCGACAGCGCCGCCATGGGAAAAGAATGGCGCGAAACGCCGAATCCCACCCATTGCGCGCCCGGGCGCATCAGCGAACGGCAATACATCATCGCTTCGGGCGTCGCTTCCAAGCCATAGAAATTGCTGCCCAACACGAACGACCACATTGAAGGCGTGTCGATCGTGCCGCGATCGATGAGATCGTGCGCGAAGTGGATATCGCCAGTCGAGAAGCATTCGATCTCGGGTTTCACTTTCACGTCGCGAAACATATTGCACATGCGCGTCATCATCTTGTCGGTGTTGATCGCAATTCCGCCGCCGCGCGCCTGGATGGTGCACACGTCGAGCGTGGCCAGCTCCTGACCCAGCGCAAGCACATGTTCAACGCGCCGCTCCGCTGTCATCGTATTGACGCCCGGCGCCGGCATGCGCGGATCATCATCGCTCTGCGCCCAACCGCAACCCGGCCCAGTCGTGAGATTCAAAATCACGTCGGTGTTCTTTTTCCGAATTGTTTCAACGACTTCCTTATAGTCGGCAAGATCGGTCGATGGCCTTCCATCGGGCTTGCGCACATGAATGTGGCAGATCGCAGCGCCGGCCTCCGCGGCCTCAAGCGCCGATTGCGCGACTTGCTGATTGCTTTTTGGAAATCCCTGCGGCGCATTCTTTGAGACCGGCGAAGCCCCCGTCACCGCACACGTGATATAAACCTTGGAATGCATGTTCCTCCCTTTCCCGAGTTATGCGCGATTTGGGGCGATCATAGGTCAAAGGGGATAGCCAACCAAGCCAACCTACTCACAGAACACGCGAACTTTGGCCTTCTTATCGTCGACATCGACCGTAAGCTCGCCAAGCTGATCGAGCATCGCCTCGACATCGGCCGGCTTGATTTGATTGACGTCGATCGCAATGCCCTTTTCACGCAGGGCTTCATTGACATGATCACGTGCCTGGGCCGGCATCAATGCGCCAAGCTTCACGCCCGCGCGCACGAGCGAAAGGGGGACGCGAATATTCACCTTGGTTGGGTTGCCCTCATCCTTTTCGGAATCGACGACGACACGCAAGTAGCGCGGTTGCGACGTGGTTCCTCCGGTTGAGAACCCACTTGATGGTGCGCCATCAAGCGCCGCGAGCAACCGCTCGGCTTCGTCAGCGGTGATCTTTCCATTGGCCAGCATGTCCAAGATCTGCCTGCGATCATTGCTCATCTCATTGCTCCTAAACGACGTGAACAAGAATATTGGCTTTGGCGCTTTTGATTTCGATATGCACACCGGATAGACCACTCCAGAGCCCAATCAGCGCGCACGCGGCGGAGATCGGGTTGATGCCCTTGATAAGGCAGAAGACCGCAAAGAATGGCGCGATCAGGATCGCCAGAGGCAACAACAACCAAAGAAGAATAAGCGGCAGCCACAAGCGGATCTTCGTGCCCTTCGCATCTTCGATCCGCACGGTTGCAGCGATCGTCATTTCAGCGACTCCAATCGCGCAATCGCTTCGGCCGGCGTGATCTCGCCCGCCTCAAGCGCCGCCAGAATCTCTGTGCGCGTAGGCTTGGGGTCGGTGTCGACAGATGTCAGCTGATCGGCAATCCGGTTGAGCCGCGATTTCACGGTCGGATAGCTGACACCGAACACGCGCTCCATCTCCTTGATCGAGCCGTGGCTGCGCACGAACTCGGCAACGAAGACCTGATCTTCGGCAGAGAGACGCGCAAGCTCCGGCAGCTCGAAATGACCTTCAATGAAGAGACCGCTATCGGCAAGGCGCACCCGCTCGACAGTGATTGGCCGGCCTTGGGTAAGGCTCGTCAGCTCCCGCCACTCTTGGCCCACCCGCTGGATCAATTTCGGCCCTCAACCTCAATTTCTAGAATTCCTATATAATATAAATTGATTTTTCAAGGAACATAAATTGATTTTCTTAAATCCAATATCCGGCGGGCATTGGCTTGCCATCCGTCCCCCCGGTTTGCCAAGACTGGCCTCCTTGGGAGGCCGCAATGAAAACGAGCACGGACCGGATCTTGACGACCCATGTCGGCAGCCTGCCGCGCCCCACCGCCATCGTTGAAGTGCTGCTCAAGAAAGACCGCGGCGAGGCGCAAGATGAGGGCGCCTATGCGCGCACGATTGCATCGGCTGTCGATGAGGTGATGGCGCGGCAAGCCAAGCTCGGCATCGACATTCCTTCCGACGGCGAGCAAAGCAAGGTCAGCTACTCGACTTACATGATGGACCGCTTGAACGGTTTCGGCGGCGACATGCCGCGCAAGCCCGCGCTCGACTTGAAAGACTATCCCGATTTCCGTGCGCGGCTTGCGAAGATGACCGGCGAACAACAATTTCGCCGCGCCTCTTGCATCGGTCCGATTTCAGTGAAGAGCTGGGAGCCGCTCAAGACCGATATCGCCAATGAGCTCTCCGCAATGAAGAAGGCCGGCTACCCGGAAGCCTTCATGAACACCGCATCGCCCGGCCTCATCTCCTCATTCCAAACCAACAAATACTACAAGACCCACGAAGAATATGTCTGGGCGCTCAGCGAGGCGATGAAAGAGGAATATGAGCTGATCGCGCAGTCAGGATTGTTGCTCCAGCTTGATTGCCCCGATTTGGCGATGGCGCATCATACTGGCTTTCAGGATTTGAGCGAGGCCGATTTCTTGAAGCGTGCGGCACTTCATGTCGAAGCGATGAATCACGCGCTCGCGAATGTGCCGGCGGAGCAATGCCGCATGCATATTTGCTGGGGCAATTATGAGGGCCCACATGACCATGAC
>JBAQHC010000525.1:0-5206 GCA_049288095.1 Alphaproteobacteria bacterium
GAAAAAGCCCGAGACCGCGCTGACGATCTCGCTTTCGGAGTAAGTATCGCTTTCTTTTTGGCTCGATTGCGCCGTCGTGGTTTGCGAGTCGGGCGCAGCAAGAACGGGTGCGGTTCCAAGCGCAAGCGCCAAGCACGCAGCCGATAGAGCACCGATGAAGTTCAACCGATTAGCCATTGATATCCTCCTCCAACCGGCCAGAGCCCGTTTCTAACACGGCAGACTCTGCCAAAGTTCCCTTAACGCAGCTTAACCAAACCTATTTGCCGCAGCGCATCCGTTACGCATTGTTGACAATTGTGCGTCAGCTTTCGCACCGCAAAAAGAAGCGCGAAAAGGCGCTGCACTGCCGAAGCCGTGGGTAACGGGTGGCCAGAATGGTCGTTGGGCGTAGTTGGTGCGCGCGCATTGCGCTCGCCCTGGTTTTGAGCGCCGCCGCGAGCGGCGCGGGCGCTATAGAATACAACCGTTTGAGCCTTTCGAACGAAGCGATCGACGGCTTCGATGCGGTCGCCTATTGGCAGAATGGTCAGCCCATGCAAGGCAGCAGGGCCTATAGCTATGAATGGCGCGATGCTGTTTGGCTGTTTACCAGCGAGGCGAACCTGGAGAAATTCAAGACTGCTCCGGAGCGCTACGCGCCTGCATTCGGCGGCTATTGCGCTTACGCCATGACCAAGGGCATCAAGGCTGATATCCATCCCTATTTTTACAAGATCGAAGACAAGAAGCTCTTCTTCTTTTTCTCAGCTGAGTCGCGCGACAAGTTCGTAGCCGACCCGCAGGCACTGCAGCAGGCGGAAAACGAGTGGTCGGTCATGAGCACGCAAAGCTTCTAGGCCTGCCACGAGCGAGCACAGCCTAATCGGGATCAGCTTTTCGGGCGTGAAGCGGGCCAGCCGCGATTGCGCTCTCCACGCCCAAGAGAAGGGGCTTTCCATTGCGCGCGCCCGGCGGCAGGATGCTAAAAAAAGGGCCGGGGGGTTCTTATCAAGGTTTATGCGCGTGGCCGGGAATGGGCATTCATTCGCGAACAAGCGCTGGCTCGTGTGGGCCGGCGGCGGCGCGGTCGCGTTCTTGATGGTGCTGGTAGTAGCATTCATTGCGGTGTCGCGCCCGCCGCTTTCGAATGGATTGCTTGTGTCGTTGCTGTCGCGGCCGGGCGCCCCCGTCAAAGTTTCGGGCGCTTATATCGGGGTCGGCGAAACGCGCGTTGGTTCGCTCACTGCCCCGCAGCTGAGTATTACAGACCTCACGGCCGATTACGGGTTTTCGGGGATTCTTTTCGGCAACATCAAATCCGTCCGTGTACGGTCGGTTGCAGTTGCGGCGCAATACAAAGACGGCGTGGTGAGCGTGCCGCTTATCGGCAAACTCGGCGGCGGCAAAACTTCCGGTGCTCTGAAATTGCCGGCGGTCGAAGCAGACGCAATCGATGTTTCGCTTGCCGGTCTGCCGATTCCGGCGCGGTTGACGGGAAAGTTTGGGCTCGAGCCGGTGAGCGGCGATAATTATCGCCTCGACTTTGCGGGCGACAGCAATTTCGGTTCCGATTTGCCGGCGGAGATTTCGGCCAATTTCAATGGCAAGGGCGACGTGAGTTTCAATGTGAATGCGGGACTCTCGGGTCCAGGCGCGCCTGGCACGGCGCCGCTTGCAGCGGAGAAGCCCGGCTTGCTGATTGATCGCCTCGTTGCCCAAGGCGCGCTTACCGCCGGTCATATCGTCAAGCTCGACGCCGATTTTGAGATGCGCGCGGCGCACCTTACTCAAGCCGACATTGGCAAGAGCGTTGCGCGCGTCGCGCTCGGCTCGGGCACCAGCAATAGCTTTTCCATCAATGCCGGGCCGATCCAACTTACCGAGGATTACGCCAAGTCGCTCGCGGCCAAGATCGAAGCGAGCTACGAGACTGCGCGCTCACAAGAAGCAAGCGCCAGCCTCGCCGCCGATCTTGATGCGATGACAGCACTGTTGCGTGGGCGTTGGGGCATTGATGGCAATGGATCGATTGCACGTGCAAGCGACAGCGCGACCGGTGATCAAACCTTGCACATCGAGCCGCGCATTACCGCGCAAGTAGTCCCGGCGAGCACTGACGATGGTGGCAGCAGCCTTTCGGTCCTGCTCGGTCAGCCCGCCAGCTCGAGCGATGCCTCTCATGTGGATCTTAAGATCGGAAAGCGCGTTACTTATGCGGCTCATGTTGGGCTCTCAATTCAAGGCGCTTATCCGCCGCATGTGAAGATTGGCGCGATTGATGCCGCTTCGAGCGCGGATGCGAAGACGCCGTCGCCGCTGACGCTCAGCAATGTCTACATTGATTGGCCGAGCAAACGCGTCACGCTTGGCCTAAGCGCCGCCCAAGTTCATTATGCGCCCGGCGCAAAAGCCGCGCTGACACTCACGAATGCAAAAGTCATGGCGGATGGCGCGCTGTACCAAGGCGTAAGCGCGAAGGCGCTCACGGCAGATATTTCCGGCACCATGATGGATGGTGGCAATAGGTGGCTGCTCGCCCCTGCGGGCGGTTGCTACAGCGCGGCCTTTGAAAGCCTCACCATCGGCCCCGCGCGCATCGCCAATGGCGGGCTCAAGGCCTGCGCGAAACCGAATGTTCCCTTCGCAGTGATTGATGCAAGCGGCGCAACGCCCGCCCACATCGAAGCTCTGCTCACGGGCGCACCGGCGGTCCTCAATTCCGTCAGCATGAAGGATGGGATCAAGATCGCTTCGCTTTCAGGCGAAGCTTCAGCCGATCTTGGCGCCGCCAAGCCCACTCTTCATCTAATGAGTGTTCAAGGCCGCATTGCTGACGCCGCGAAATCGGTACGCTTTGCGCCGCTCGATTTCTTCGGTGCCGTCGACATGGCGAACGGCGAGACTTCCGGCAGTATCGGCGCCACCGCGCTTAATCAGGTGCTGGTGTCCGCGCATTTGCATCAGGATGCGGAAGGAAATGGCGGCCTCGATTTCGATTCGGGAACGCTCGAATTCGCGAGCCGGAAAGTCGAAATTCAGAAGCTCTTGCCGGTGCTCACCGGTCTTGTTACCGGCGCGCAAGGCAAGCTGCGCGTAAATGGCGAGATGTCATGGGTCGCCGGTAAGCCGCCAAAATCATCGGGCAAAGTTGTTTTCACCGGCTTCGGAGTCACGACGAAACTAGGCCCGATCCAAGGGATCGACGGCACCATCGCGCTCAACCGGCTGTGGCCCGCGCGCACGCCCGCGCCGCAATCTTTGAAAATCAAGAACGCAGAAGTGGGCCTCCCGCTCAAGGACGGCACCATCACCATCAACCTGCCGGAGAAGTTCGCGCTCGAAATCGTCAAGGCGGCGTGGCCTTGGGCCAATGGCGAGCTGGCGATTGTCGATGGCGCGTTCGTGCCCGGCCAATCGGTCCAGCATGTCGCTATGACGGCGAACGGAATCGACCTTGATGCTCTTTCGAAGATCTTGGCGATTGACGGTCTTTCGGCGACCGGTGTTGTCGATGGTCGCTTGCCGATCGTGATCGACAAGGGCAATGCGTCAATTGTTGCGGGTGCGCTCAAAGCGCGTTCGGGCGGCGTCATCAAATATACGGGCAGCGCCGGCTCCGCGGCGTCGGCACAAGGTGGGGAAGGCGCTAACCTTCTTTTTACCGCGCTCAAGAATTTCAACTACCAGAAGCTCGATATCGGCGTTGATGGGCCGCTGACCGGAAATGTTACGATTACACTCAAATTGCTCGGATTTAACCCCGAGGTCTATGACGGCCATTCGTTCGAGATCAATATCAAGGTCGATAGCCAGCTGGCGAACCTGATTATTGAAACAACTAAGGGCTTGCGCATCGGCACCGAGCTGCAGAAGGGCTTGTCGCGGGGCCAATAAGCTCTAAACTCCAGTTAACAAAGAGATCTCATCCGCGAGGGGAACGCCAATGCGCAGGACGGTAGGGGCAGGAGCTCTTGTTCTCGGTCTTCTGCTGGTGGGATGTGCGCCTACAGTTAAGGTGCAAGGCGGCGACAAGCCGATCGTGATCGATTTGAATGTAAAGATCCAACAGGAGGTCCGCGTTCGGGTCGATAAAGATATTGATAACCTCGTCAAATCCGACCCGAGCCTGTTCTAGCGATCGAGCGCAATGATGTCCATCAAGCACTGGGGAACGACAATGATGAACCGCGCAATGAAAGTCGATCTTGGACGCCTAAATGGCATTATTGTCGCGTTGATGCTCGCCGTTGCGGTGTTTGGCGCATCAAGCAGCGCATTTGCGCTCGATGTGCAATCCGCCAAAGCCCAAGGCCTCGTCGGTGAACAAACCGATGGTTATCTTGGTATTCCCAATCCGCCGGGCAGCGACGAAGTGCAGAGGCTTGTCGCTGACACCAACCTTAAGCGGCGCGCGCACTATCAAGAGATCGCGAGCAGCAATGGTACATCGCTTGAGGCTGTTCAAGAATTAGCCGGCCAAAAACTCGTGCAGTCCGCTAAATCGGGCGAATATGTCCGCGGCAGCGACGGCGTTTGGACAAAAGCAAGGTAGTAATCGCAAGTCTCGGTTATTTGCGGCCGCCTGCAAAGTGACGCAGGCGGCTTTTGTCTGCTTTTATGTTTTTCAAGAATTAACCGACCATTGGCTACAACCGAGGCTCCGTAAAAGCACCGGGGCGTTGGTCGGGGCGGTATGGCCTGGAAGATTCACGATCCTCAGCTCGCAAGAGAGGCGAGGCGAATTGCGGTCCTCGTCACGCGATGGGCGTGGGCAATCGCGGCACTTATTGTGGTTGCGACTTGCGCCGGCTTTTTCTTCTACCGCTATGACGACAAGCTCGGCGATCTTCAAGCCGATCTCGCGCGCATTCAGGGCGAAGCAGACGCAATCACGCATGTTGCCGGCCTGACGACGCCGATCGACCACGATAGCGTGAGCGATGTACTGGCCGATACGCTGCGCTATGATCTTCGCGATGGCGATGGAAAGAAAGATCATTACGCTGTTTATGATTCGCGCGGCGGCTTGGTTGCGCAAATAGGCGCGCCGCCGCAATGGCCCTCAATCCGAATCGACGAGCCCTTTTTGAGCATGGGGCTCAGCCGGGGGCGGATCATCGTCGAAGTCACCTATGCCGATGTTGTCAAAGAGACCGTTCTTGTCGGGTTCTGCGCCGTTGCGCTTGCCGCGCTCGTCATCATCGCCATGCGCGCCGTGCCCATT
>JBAQHC010000526.1:0-1796 GCA_049288095.1 Alphaproteobacteria bacterium
GCCCTTGAACGAGCGGAGCGGGCGCGGCCTCAGCTCAACGCGCGGCTGCTTGGTGAGCGCGCCGCCCTCCATGAAGCCCGTGTTAAGACCGCCCATCACGAGTTCGACAATTTCGTCGAACAGCTCGCGCGACTTGCTGAGGTCGACGCGCAGGCCCTCATATTCACGGCGCGCGAGGCCGCGTCCAAAGCCCGCCATGGCCCGCCCGCCCGACAGGTGATCGAGCACGATGAACTGCTCGGCCAAGCGCACCGGATCGTGCCACGGCGCGACGGTAACCTGGGTCGAGAGGCGCACGCGCTTGGTGCGGGCGGCAAGATAAGTCAGGGTCTGGATAGGGTTTGGGCTAATCGAGTAACTGTCTAAATGATGCTCGGTGATCCAGAGGGAATCAAAGCCCAGATCCTCGGCCATCAAAAGCGGCCGCAGCTCGTCCTGCATGAACTCTGCGTCGGTGTATTCATCGCCGCGCTGATGCGCAAAGCCTGTGGCTAAGCCCACATGCATGTCTTCCTCCCAAGGCCGAATTGGATCGGTTCTAATGCCTAGTCTGAGCCTAGCGCCGCACCCGCTTCTCTGCCAATGAAAATTTGTCAGGTGAACTGGAAAGGCGCCTTCGGGTTCGCAGCGTCTTCGGGCCTGCTTGACGCACTGCGACATGGTTCCCCGCCGAGGGCGCCGCGCGAAGTGCCGATTGATGCGAAGACCCTGTCGTAGCGCCGGCCTAGAGCATCGGGCCACCTCGCACCCCGCTTTGGATATATTTAATCTGTATACGGATTATAATGATGGCAGAGCGACTTCGCTTAAATGCCGAATTGAAGCGACCACACACGAACCTGCGCGGTTGGGCAGAGCCAAGCCTTCTTTTCGCTTTGACTTCCATCAAGGCAGATGGCCGTGGCTCTGCCATGGAATTACGGGGTCGCAAGAAAAAAAGCGACGTAGAGGGAGACTCAGATGATGAAAATGAAGACAGCGGCCATCGCAGCCTTGGCAGTTGCGTTCTCAACCTCAGTGTTCGCGCAAGCGGTCACGGAGATTGTGGTGACGGCGCCCAGGCCAACGCCGGGGACGGAAGTGCGCTCTAAGACTGTGAACTTCGCCGATCTTGATGTTACCAAGCCGGCGGGCGCGCATACATTGCTCACGCGCGTTACGGCTGCGGCGAAGGACGTCTGTGCGCCGGATCCCGGCACCAAGGATCAAAAGGCGGCGACCGACTACAAGAGTTGCCAGACGGGCGCCATCGATGACGCCGTAGTGAGGCTCAACAACGCGCTCGTAACGGCTGAGCACGCCAAGGGCGCTCAATAAGCTCTGATGCTTGCTGCGACTCGAGGGGATATGTTTGAGTTCATCATGCCGGGTTGCACCGAGTTTCGAGCGGTTTAGCGCCGATCCCTTCCTGGCATCGGCGCTAACTTTGCGGCGCTGGCCATGTCGCCCGAAGGGCTTCAACGGACTTCAATGCTATCTCAAGGTTCTTTGTGCCTGTTGCGCACATAATACTCCGTGCTCGGACGAGTTTTCCGCCGTTCGATACGCGGCTTTGCTAGGCGCTGAGGCCTGGCCCGGTGTCGGGCGTGACGCTGGCAGGGAGACGGCGTGCAATGCTATCGTGATCGCCTTTCAAATCAAACGAGCGGCTCGCCACGGCGAGGTTGATCATTTGCTCGCGGAGGGACGATCATGAAAGTGGCTGGGGCCATTGCCGAGATTCTGAGGCGCGAAGGTGTTTCTGTTTTGCCTGCCTACCCCCTGAACCCGCTGATCGAATCCGCGGCCGATATCGG
>JBAQHC010000527.1:0-6705 GCA_049288095.1 Alphaproteobacteria bacterium
GGTGAGGGGAAGTGAAAACGACAAGGGCGGCCTCTGTGCCGCCCATTCCTTTGTGCTGTCGCGCTCGCCGAGAGGCCTTCTGGGCAAGTGGCGGTGGACGCCGGGCGAACTATCCAAAGGCTGGAAGTGTGCGATAGAGCGCTTCAATCTCTTGAAGATTGATCGCCGGGCCATCTGTAGCAATCCAGGCGGTCTGACGCATGTTAGGTTCCAGCTCTTCCATGACAAAACGCAGCGCTTTGTTGAGCTCACCGAAGGACCTCTGATCACCGCGTGTAATTGTATTGGGAGCGGGCGTTTGTAGGATCCAGTGCACGTCCGCTGGTTGGCTCAAGGAATGGTTGGTCATGAAATTCTCCGCTATCAAACCGAGGCACGCTCATTCGGCCAGCACAATACCAGAACACGCGTCTGGAACAATCATAGAAACAAAGGCTTATATGGTAACTTGCAAAAGAGAACAAAACATGTACTTTGGCTCCTAGCTGATTCACCCCGAGGGGGGCGGGGGCCGCGCCGTGGGCCGAGCCCCTCGACACGAAGGAGAGAGCCGTGGCAAACGCAAACAACGTCGTCGCACTGGAAAGACCCATGGATAAAAACAAAGCGCTCGAAGCCGCGCTTTCGCAGATCGACAAGGCCTTCGGCAAAGGCTCGATTATGAAGCTCGGCGCGCGCGAGGCCATCGCGGTCGAGGTGCCGGCGATCCCCACGGGCTCGCTCGGGCTTGACCTTGCGCTCGGCGTCGGCGGCGTGCCGCGCGGGCGCATCATCGAAATCTACGGGCCGGAAAGCTCCGGCAAGACGACGCTCGCCCAGCACATTGTCGCCGAGGCGCAAAAGCGCGGCGGCATCGCCGCCTTCATCGATGCCGAGCACGCGCTCGATCCCGGTTACGCCAAGAAGCTCGGCGTCAATGTCGATGAGCTGCTTATTTCGCAGCCCGACACCGGCGAGCAGGCGCTCGAAATCGCCGACACTTTGGTGCGCTCCGGCGCCGTCGATGTGCTGGTCATCGATTCGGTTGCCGCGCTCACGCCCAAGGCCGAGCTTGAAGGCGAGATGGGCGATCAATTGCCGGGCTTGCAGGCGCGATTGATGAGCCAGGCTTTGCGCAAGCTCACCGGCTCGATCTCCAAATCGCATACCACGGTCATCTTCATCAATCAGATCCGCATGAAGATCGGCGTGATGTTTGGCAATCCCGAAACCACGACCGGCGGCAATGCGCTCAAATTCTATGCCTCGGTGCGCATGGATATTCGCCGCATCGGCCAGATCAAGGACCGCGACGAGGTGGTGGGCAATCAGACCCGCGTGAAAGTGGTGAAGAACAAGGTCGCGCCGCCGTTCCGCCAGGTCGAGTTCGACATCATGTATGGCGAGGGCATTTCCAAGACCGGCGAGCTTTTGGATTTGGGCTCCAAAGCCGGGATTGTCGAGAAGTCGGGCTCGTGGTTCTCGTACAAGGGTGAGCGCATCGGCCAGGGCCGCGAGAACGCCAAGACGTTCCTCAAGGAAAATCCGGATGTCGCCGCTGCCATCGAGCAGGAGATCAGAGCCGCCGCCGGGCAGATCACGGCCGGCCTTGCAGGCGATCCCGGCGAAGCCGCCGAAGCCTGAGAGGCAGAGGTTCGAAGCAATTGAGCCGAAGAGCTGCAACAAGCTGTTCCTCTCCCTCGGGGAGAGGATAGGTGAGGGGTTTCCCACAAGCTGCGACGCTTGTTGCAAACCCCTCACCTAGCGACGCACGGTGAAATCGCTTTAGCTGTCCTCTCCCCGAGGGAGAGGACGCTATCAGACTCACCTCGCGAGGAGACGAGACGCATGGTTGCCAAACTTGGCGGCAGCATTGGCCATGCACGCTCGCTTCGTCGCAATGCGACGGATGTCGAGAGAAAGCTTTGGTTTCATCTCAGTAACCGCCAAGCGGGACGCGCTAAGATTAGGCGTCAGGTTCCGATTGGCCGTTACGTCGTGGACTTCTGTTGTCTATCCGCGAAACTTGTCGTTGAGCTCGATGGCAGTCAGCACGCGGAGAATGCGCGGGATGAGGAAAGAACACACTATTTGGCCGCGAAGGGTTTTCGGGTGCTTCGGTTCTGGAATCACGAAGTGAATGAGAATCTTGAAGGCGTGGTCGAAACCATAATTGCCGAGGCCGTCGCTCGCGGCTGAACCCCTCACCCATCCTCTCCCCGAGGGAGAGGGGTATCTGTTGCGCCGCCGACCGTCCTGACTGGACTTGAGCCTCTAGCCCAAGGATAAATCGAACCTAGGTTGAGGCTTCGGTGGTAGACCTGCCGGGGCCTCTAATAATCTATGGACGGGATGCCGGGCCGGACCCCGGGCAAAGTGGAAGCGAGCGCATGAAGAGTCTTCAGGACGTCAGGACGAGCTTTCTCGACTTCTTCAAGGCGAATGGTCACGAGATCATCGCCTCGTCCTCGCTCGTGCCGCAGAACGACCCGACCTTGCTCTTCACCAATGCCGGCATGGTGCAGTTCAAGAACGTCTTCACCGCGCAGGAGCAGCGCGCCTATAAGCGCGCGGCGACGGTGCAGAAATGCGTGCGCGCGGGCGGCAAGCACAATGATCTCGACAATGTCGGCTACACCGCGCGCCATCACACCTTCTTCGAGATGCTCGGCAATTTCTCCTTCGGCGATTATTTCAAGGAGGAGGCGATCCGGCTTGCCTGGACGCTGATCACCAAAGAGTTCGGCCTTCCGAAAGATCGTCTTTGGGTCACGGTCTATCCGACCGATGAAGAAGCGCGCGGGCTCTGGAAGAAGATCGCGAACCTGCCGGATGAGCGCATTATCGGCCATCACGAAAATCTCTGGGCGATGGGCCCGACCGGCCCGTGCGGCTATTGCTCCGAAATCTTTTTCGATCAAGGCCCAGCGGTCAAAGGCGGCCCGCCCGGATCGCCCGATGAAGACGGCGATCGCTATCTCGAATTCTGGAATCTCGTCTTCATGCAATTCGAGCAGATCGACGAGAAGACGCGCATCGATCTGCCGCGCCCCTCGATCGACACCGGCATGGGGCTTGAGCGTATCACGGCGATCCTACAAGGCGTCACCGACAATTACGATATCGATTTGTTCCGTGAGCTGATCAAGGCCTCACGAGGCCTAACGCGCGGCTCTGCGGGGGACAACCACCCCGTGAGCCACCGCGTCATCGCCGATCATTTGCGCTCCGGCTCGTTCTTGATGGCGGATGGCGTTATGCCGTCGAACGAGGGCCGCGGCTATGTGCTCCGCCGCATCCTGCGCCGCGCCATGCGCCATGCGCATATTCTCGGCACGCAAGATCCCCTGCTCTACAAGCTTGTCCCAACGCTCACCCGGCTCATGGGCGATGCCTATCCCGAACTCAAGCGCGCGGAACCGCTGATCACGGACCAATTTCTTCAAGAGGAAACCCGCTTCCGCGATCTTTTGGAGCGCGGGCTCAAACTGCTCGATGAAGCCACGGCCGGCATGTCGAAGGGCGGCGTGCTCTCGGGCGATGTCGCGTTCCGCCTTTACGACACCTACGGCTTTCCGATCGATCTCACCCAAGATGCGTTGCGCGAGCGCGGCATGACCGTGGATGAAGACGGCTTCAACGCAGCGATGAGGGCGCAGCAAGATAGATCGCGCGGTGCCTGGGCCGGCTCGGGCGAGCAAGCGACCGAAGCGGTTTGGTTTGCACTGCGCCAAAAGCTCGGCGCAACCAAGTTCCTCGGCTACGAAACCACAAATGCCGAAGGCAAAGTGCTTGCAATCTTGAACGGTGCGAATGAAGTCACGTCCGCGAAGGCAGGCGAGACAGTGCGCGTCATCACCGATCAAACGCCGTTCTATGGTGAGGGTGGCGGCCAAATCGGTGACACCGGCGGCGCGCTCAGCGCGAAAGGCTTCGAGGCGAGTGTTACCGACACCCAGAAAGAGCTTGGCGATCTTTTCATCCACGTCATGAAGATCGATCACGGCACGCTTAATGTCGGCGATGCGATCGAGCTGCGCGTCGATGCCGTGCGGCGTGATCAAATCCGCGCTAATCATTCGGCAACGCATTTGCTGCATGAAGCGCTCCGCCGCGTGCTTGGCGCGCATGTATCGCAAAAAGGTTCGCTCGTTGCGCCCGATCGTTTGCGCTTCGATATCAGCCACGGCAAGCCGATGACGGCGGACGAGATCGCGCGCGTCGAGGCGATCGTGAATGCGCAAATTCGCCGCAACACCGATGTTTCAACCCGCGTCATGTCACCCGACAACGCGGTCAAGGCCGGCGCGCTCGCGCTTTTCGGTGAGAAATACGGCGACGAAGTGCGCGTGCTCGCGATGGGTCTTGATGCCGATGCGAACGAGCGCGAGGGCAATTATTCGGTTGAGCTATGCGGCGGCACGCATGTGCGCCGCTTGGGCGATATCGCACTCTTCAAGATCATTTCCGAATCGGGCGTTGCCGCGGGCGTGCGGCGTATCGAGGCGCTGACGGGTGAAGCGGCGCGCCAATATTTCGAGGATGAAGAACGCGCGCTCAAGCAAACCGCTGAGGTTTTGCGGGTTGCCGCGGATTTGGTGCCCGAGCGCGTGAAGCAGCTTGTCGATGAGCGCAGACGCTTAGAGCGCGAGCTTGCCGAAGCGAAGAAGGCGCTCGCGCTCAGTGGCGGCGCGGGCGCTGCGCCGAAGGCAAATCGTGTGCGCGAAGTGAACGGATTCAAATTCTTGGGCGATGTCGTCGAAGGCATTCCGCCCGGCGATTTGCGCGGGCTCATCGATGCCGGCAAGAAAGAGATCGGCTCGGGTGTTGTCGCGTTTGTCGGCATCAACGAAGGCAAGGCCGCGCTCGCGGTCGGTGTCACCGACGATCTGAAAGCGCGAGTCTCAGCGGTCGATCTCGTCAAATCGGGCGTTGCGATTCTAGGCGGCAAAGGCGGCGGCGGCCGGCCCGATATGGCGCAAGGCGGCGGCCCTGATACCGACAAAGCGGGCGACGCAATCGCCGCAATCGAGAAACAACTCAGCGCCGCTTAGCGAGCATCTGCATTCTATTTCCTCCCCCGTTTACGGGGGAGGTGTCACCGCAGGTGACGGAGGGGGGCGTCTTGATCGAGACAATGGCCCCCCTCGGCCGCTTCGCGGCCACTCCCCCCGCAAGCAGGGGGAGAGAAGTTATCTTCCATCACCCAACGCGCGGTAGCTCAGCGCCTTCGGGTGAGGCGAGCGCGCGCACCATGCCTTCATAGCCCGCGCGCACGGCCTGATCGTAAGCGTGCCAATCTCTGAGCTCGACATTGCCAAGCTCCGGCGTGACGATGAGATCGGCGTCCTTGCGATGCGCGGTCGGATCGATGCCGATCGTCGCCGCGCGGATGAGCAAGCTGACGATCGGCGGCGGCTCCTTAAAGCCGTGCTTCATCACCCACTGGGCGAAATCGGGCGGGTTGATGAAATCCTTGGGGTCGATCGAGCCGCGCTCGGCGACATCGATGCCGATGGTGATGCCGTGATGCAAAGTCTGCATCACATCGGTCGGCAAATTGTTGAGCACGGCGCCGTCGACCAGCACGTGCTCGTTGGTTGCGACCGGTGGCAGAATTCCGGGCAGCGCAATCGATGCGCGCAGCGCTTCACGCAAAAGGCCGCTGCGGTGCACATATTGCGTAGCGGAGACAAGATCGCTCGAGACGCAATAATAGGGCAGGTGCAGATCCTCGATACGCGCATCACCGAAATGCTTGGCCAGCCGCTGCTCGACAAGATGCCCGCGCGTCAGCGCCACCACAGGCAGATGATGATCGCCGAGCGGGTTTGAGGTCACGAACGCATCTCTGATGTGCGCATCGAGCTCATCATCATTCCAGCCCATCGCAATGCCGGCTGCAACAATGCCGCCCATGCTGGTGCCGCCGATGAAATCGATCGGGATGCGCGCTTCGTGCAGCGCTTTGATCGCGCCGATATGCGCATAGGCCCGCGCGCCGCCGCCGGAAAGCACGAGCCCGACTGAGCGGCCGGTGATGGTGCGCGCAAGCCGGTCGGCATCGGTGTCGGTGCGCCAATGGAACAGCTGCTTGGCGTTCGTCGCTTTGAGGCACTCTTGCACATGAGGCGTCACAGCCGCGCCCTGGTTCAAGCACACGAGATCGACGAGCCGGAAACGCTGCGCAGCCGATTGCGCATCCTGCAAGACCGGCGCCGGCAATGTCGGGTGATCATCGCCCCGCGCGAACAGCCAAATGCGGTCCGCCTGACGCATGACGAGGCGATACCAATGCTCGTCCTCCGCCTGTGCCTCGAACAGAACGACATCGCTTTGCTGCTCGATAGCCTCGAAATAGGTCGGCGGCTTGTCGCGGTCGGCCTCAGTGAGCCGCGTGCATTTGAGCCCTCGTGCCGTGATGCGGCGGCAAAGCTCAGCGGCGCGCGCGGCAATGTCGATCGAGCGCGACAGTCCAATCAACGCGAAGATGCGTGGCGGGGCAGCGTGAAGATCACGCCTTGCCTCGCGGGCGCGGGCGAGCATCTGCCTCGCGAGGCTCTGGATCAGTACCGGGTGGGCATGCCACAGCCGCTCATAGTCCGCGCGGTCGATCCGGATGAGCTCGGTGTCTCGGAGCGCATAGGCTGAGGCGGTGTGGGCGCTGCCGGCGATGAGCGCCATCTCGCCAACCGGCTCGCCCCGGCGCACATAGCCGACCAGCTC
>JBAQHC010000528.1:0-8055 GCA_049288095.1 Alphaproteobacteria bacterium
ACGGCCCCCCTCGGCCGCTTCGCGGCCACTCCCCCCGTAAACAGGGGGAGATTGCATTACGTCCTGGGCTCGTCGCTGGTGGCGCATCACCCCCTCACCCTGCCCTCTCCCCGCAAGCGGGGCGAGGGAACAATGTTTTGCAACGCACTTCTCATTTCTTCGCCTCGCCCGCTTTCTCATCGCCCGGAAGGATGTATTTGGCGCCTTCCCAGGGTGAGAGGAAATCGAACACGCGGAATTCCTGCACGAGCTGCACTGGTTGATAGACGACGCGCTTCTCCTCTTCGTCGTAGCGCACCTCAACAAAGCCGGTGAGCGGGAAATCCTTCCGGAGCGGATAACCGTCAAAGCCGTAGTCGGTGAGGATGCGGCGCAAATCCGGATGGCCGGAGAACAAGACGCCATACATGTCGAATGTCTCGCGCTCGAACCAATTCGCGCACGGATGAATTTCGACGATCGAGGGAACCGGCGTGTTGCCATCGGCCGGAACGCGCAAACGAATGCGCTGATTATTGTGCAGGCTCAAGAGGTGATAAACAACATCGAAGCGGGGCGAGCGCTCGGGATAATCGACGCCGCAAACATCGATGAGCTGCACGAATTTCGAACGCGGATCATCGCGCAGAAATTTGACGACGCGCACGATCTGCGACGGGATCACATCGACATTGAGCTCACCGAACGCGACCTCGCGCCCCGTGACGGCATCGGACAAAGCCGCCGCGATGTAGCCGCCCAGATCGGTCAGAGATTGAACTGTCGCTTCTGCCAATGCGAGACCCCTCACCCTGCCCTCTCCCCGCGGGGCGGGGCGAGGGAAAATCAATCAACGCGTAATCGTGCCTTCGCGGCGGATCTTGCGCTGGAGTTGCATCACGCCATAGACGAGCGCCTCCGCCGTCGGCGGGCAGCCCGGCACGTAGATGTCGACCGGCACGATGCGATCGCAGCCGCGCACCACCGCATAGGAATAATGGTAATAGCCGCCGCCATTGGCGCATGAACCCATCGAGATGACGTAGCGCGGCTCCGGCATCTGGTCGTAAACCTTGCGCAAGGCCGGCGCCATTTTGTTGGTGAGCGTGCCGGCAACGATCATGACATCGCTCTGGCGCGGCGAGGCGCGGGGCGCAAAACCGAAGCGCTCCAAATCATAGCGCGGCATTGAGGCCTGCATCATCTCGACGGCGCAGCACGCAAGCCCAAACGTCATCCACATGAGCGAGCCGGTGCGCGCCCAATTGATGATGTTGTCGGCGCTCGTAAGAATGAAACCCTTATCGGCGAGCGCATCTTGCACGCGCTTCCAATTCGGGTCGTAAGGATCGACCTTCTGCCCCTCGGGCGTCACCAATCCTGGAACATCCACGCGCGCCGAACTATCGCTCATTCCCACTCCAGCGCGCCTTTGCGCCACTCATAAATGAAGCCGACGGTCAGCACGCCGAGGAACACCGCCATCGACAAAAAACCGAACAAACCGATCTTGCCGAGAGAGATAGCCCACGGAAACAAGAAGGCCACCTCGAGATCGAAAATGATGAAGAGGATCGAGACGAGATAAAAGCGCACATCGAATTTCATGCGCGCATCGTCAAACGCGTTGAAGCCGCACTCATAGGCCGAGAGCTTTTCGGCGTCGGGCTTGGATGGCGCAATCAAAAACGCGGCAACAATGAGCGCCAAGCCGATGACGGCCGCGATGCCGATGAACATGACGATCGGCAGATAATGGATGAGCAGGCTGGGTGCGGCGTTCACGGCGCCACTCCTTCTCTTTCGCGGGCCTCAGAGGGCGAATGGGAGCGGCTCTTTGGGCCGCTTTCGGACTCGAATTGGGCGCGAGTATATCGGCGAGGCTTCGCGATGCAAGCGCGCATCGGCGCCGAAAACGCGTGCCCCAACAACCTCTTAGCGGTTCCCGATGGGCGCCCTGCCGGCGCGATGGCAGCGGCGGAACCGGAAAGCTTCTTTCCTTCGATCTTCGGGCAACCGCAATACTTGCGGCGCGCGGTGTCCAGGGTCTTCCGGTTGCATCATAAAGTCTTGAATTGTCACATTGATTTCTTGTTCCCGCCAATATTCGTGGCGTAGGCTTAACATCTGGGGGGCGGAGAGGATCCAGGCATGGACGCACCTCGAAGCCCAATCGAGAATCTCGCGCTCGTGCGCGAGGCAAATCATCGATTCGCCAACCATCTCGCGGTCATCGTGAGCGCAGTTAACCGGCAGCTCTCGACCCTTGAACATTCGGACCGCGACAGCCTGCCCCGCGCCGAAGTACGAGCCATGCTCGAGGACCTGGCGAGCTCGGTCTATTGCATAGCCAACCTCAACCGCCTGATCGCGCAGGATCCGCTTTCGGCGGAGATCGACCTTGAGGAGCTGTTGCGCCTCACCACGCAAAACACGATTAGCTCCTTTGCGATCCATGGCCGCATGAGCTTGCAGTGCGATTTTTCAGGTGACCTTTTGGTGCCTCACGACAAAGCGCGCGCCATTCTGCTGATCGTCATGGAGATCCTGATGAACGCGATCAAACATGCGCGGCCCAATGGCGGGCGCATGAAGGTCGCGCTGCAGTGCCGGCGCAGGCAAGATGGCGGGCTCGTGGTCGAGGTCGCCGACAATGGTTGCGGTCTGCCGGAAGGCTTCGACGTTGAGCGCGATGGCGGAACCGGATTTAAGGTGATCCGCATGCTCGCTCACTCACTCGGCAAGATCGAAATCGACTCGAGCGAAGCTGGGCTTAGGTTCCGGCTTCACGTCCGGCCGATCGGCGCAAAGCTAAATTGACGAGCATCGCACAAGCAGCGAGCTTCGGGAGACACCCTACGTCCTAACGGGCTCGTGAATGGCGTGCCACCCGAAGTCCGTCAGGACGTAGGGTGGCGGGAGCGACGGGGCTCGAACCCGCGACCTACGGCGTGACAGGCCGTCACTCTAACCAACTGAGCTACGCCCCCGCGGGCGCCTGAACGGCCGAATTGGCCATCCGAGGAATTGGTGATCTAGGGGGCGCACCCTCGCCCTGTCAAGCCGAGCGCTGGGTTAACGGCACCGAAGCGAGCGTTTCAAGCCGCCGGCTGAGGGTTCGCCGCGGGCGCATCGTAGGCCGGCGTAAGAACGCGGCCGACAGTGAAATGAACGATAAAGAGAGCAGCCGCGGCCACGCCCATGATGGCCACGTGCAACAACCAGAATTGAGCAGCCGGCATCGAATCCAACAGTCCGCCCAGCCAGCCCGTCAACATATTGCCGGCGAAGAGATGCAGATAATAAATGCCGACCATGAGGCCGGAGAGTCCTTTCGGCGCGGCGCGTGTGTAAAGCGCAAGACCGACCGGCAGGATATTCGCAAAGCCAATATCGTTGATGAAGTGGAAAGCAACGGCCCAAAGGAGCGAAACTTGATGCCCGCTCGATGCGTAGATCGAGGCTGCCGCAACCAGAGGCAAGGGCGCGATCGTAGCGAGCACAACGCCCATCGCAACCTTGAGGAGCTCATCTGGCTCGGCCCAGCGCTCACCCCACCAGCGCCAAAACACCACCACGCCGACAATCGTTATCGCGCTGATGCCTGAATCGAGTGACACGAGCCACTCGACCGGCACTCGCCACCCGAACAGATAAATCGCGAGCGCCTTCTGTCCCCAAACAAGATAGGCATTTCCCATTTGTTGATTGCCGATGACCGACGCCGCTAGCACCGGAAGCAGCGCGATGAGAATGATCACTCTGCGCCAGTCATTGACCGTGAATGCCGGCACTGTTTTGACGGCCCCAATTGCTTGGATTGTCTTACGCGCCGGCTCCGGCGGAAAATTCGGGCGGCCAATAAGATAGGTTGTGAGCCCAATGACCATGCCGACGCCGGCAGCGCCAAAGCCATAGTGCCAGTTGTAAACATGCGCGAGCGTCGAACAGATGATCGGCGAGCCGATCACGGCGAGCTGAATTCCAAGCGTATAAATCTGGAACGCGTCGGCGCGCCTGGAATCGTCTTGTGCGTAGAGATCGCCCACTTGGCTCGCAATATTGCCCTTGAAGCAACCGACGCCGATGAGCAAACACAAGAGCGCCAAGAGAAAGCTTTGCTCGAACGCCATGAGAAAATGGCCGATCGCCATCAGGCTCGCGCCGATAGTGACAGCGCGTGTGCGGCCGATCACACGATCGGCGAGCAAGCCGCCTGCAAGCGGCGTCAGATAAACGATGCCGGCATAGAGTCCAAAAATGATTGAGGCGAGCGGCTGCGGCTGAAGCGGTCCGTATACGGACTCAAGCAAGTGCCGGAACGGCACAAAGCCGAACACGTGCTCGGCATGGCTTGGCAACAACAGCCCGTTCTTGGGATCTACCATGTAGAGCACAAGCAGCGTCTGCATGCCGTAATAGGAGAAGCGCTCCCAGAATTCGGAGGCGCTCAGCCAGCCGAGGCCGGCGGGATGCCCGAAGAACGCCTTGTCGCGCCTGATCTTGAGATCTGTTTCGGCCGTCATCTTCCCCCACGCCCCGGCTGTCGTATCGGCGGAGCGTACTTAGCATTCGAAGGCGGCCGAGTCGAAGCGGGCAATTTTGCGGCGCGAAAGAATTCCGCTGCGCCTCGATCCGCAAGAAAGTTCCCTGCTTTCTGACGCCCAGGCGAAAATCTTGGTGAGCACACACTCTTCGTCCGCGGAACCAAACGCGGGGCGCGCGCGTTAACCCTGCAGGCAAATTTGCCGGAGGATCTAACAATGAAACTTGGCCTTAAAGCACTTCTTGTTGCGAGTGCTATCGCCCTCGTGCCGCTAGCAGGAACGGCACCCGCAGCGGCCCGCTCGAATGTCGCCGTTACCTTCGATCTCGGTAACGTCGCGTTCGCCTATCGCGATGGCTATTGGGACCGCTCGCACCATTGGCATCGCTGGCGTGACCGCGGCGAGCGCTATCGCTATCGCGCGGCCTATCGCGAGCATTACTACGATTACGATCACGGCCGCGACCGGGGCCATGGTTGGCGCGATCATGACCAATATTGGGATCATGATCGTGGCGATCATCGCGGCTAGAACCACCGCGACTAAGGTTCTACTTGCGCAATGAGCGAGACGGCCGACTTTCCAGCCGGCCGTTTTTCTCGGCACAGAGCGCTTTCGGGCGATTTTGGGCGTCGCATCGGCAAGCAGTTTCAACCGGCTTGCTAATGATCCGGTAAGCATTGGTTTACTACCGCACAATTTCTGCGCGTTACCGTAGGGGAGAGCGGCTCAGCGCAACACGGCACTCGCGGGTCGGACTCATGCTTGACGGTCGGAGACCGTGCCCGCGCGATGCAATTGATCGACCTAGTAACGGTGATTTGTGGCTTAGGCTTCTTTGTGATGGGCCTTGCCGTAGCCGTTCGCAGCAAACAATCGCAGAAGGACCTTGCGCGAAGGGCTTCGGCGGCATTCGCGGCGCTATCCGCCAGCGAGGCGAGCCTGAAGCACGCGCAGCAAGTTGGGGAAATGGGGAGTTGGGATTGGAACATCCTGACAAATGACTCCTCGTGGAGCGATCAAATTTATCGCATCTTCGGCCTCGCGCAGCAGGAGTTTGGCGCCAGCTATCCCGCCTTTCTCGAATGCGTGCACCCGGACGACCGCGCTTCCGTCGAGGAGGCAGTACGCAAGGCGCTCGATGATGAAGCACCATATTCGATCCGCCATCGGATTGTTTTGCGCGACGGCTCGATCCGGTTCGTGCACGAGCAAGGCGAGATTACCCGCGACGCATCAGGTCGCCCGGTTCGCATGGTCGGGACGGTTCAGGACGTCACAGAGCAAGCGAATCTAGAGACGTCACTAAGGGAAATGCGCCGCAATCTTGAAGATGCTCAGCGCCTCGCCGACATCGGCAGCTGGGAGTGGAATGTTGCCCGTAATGAGATGCTTTGCTCCAAGCAGCTCTACCGAATTTACGGTCTCGAGCCGCAGGAGGGCCCCTCGACTTTGGAAACCTTCGTCGAGCGTGCTCATCCGGAAGATCGCGCATTTGTTGAAGAAGTCATTGCACAATCATTTAGGGACAAAAAGCCGTTTGCCGGAGATCACAGAATCCTGCGTCCAGACGGAACCGTGCGAACTATCCACGTCCAGGTCCAAATCGAATGCAATCAATCGGGCAAGATCGTGCGGGCACTGGGGATTGCGCGCGATGTGACCGACGCCAAGAAGATCGACAACGCGCTTCGAGATAATCAAGAGATGCTTTCGGGCATTCTCAGCATGGCGCCGGAAGCGACGATCATTGCCGACAGAGACCTTAAGATCATGATGTTCAGCCGAGGCGCCACAAGGACGTTCGGCTATGAGGCCGACGAAATAATCGGCTCACATGTCAGCCGGTTGATCCCGGCGCGGTTTCACGAAAATCACGGCCGTCACGTCAGCCAGTTCGCGGCCTCCGGACAAGGCCGGCGCATGAACGAGCGCGGCGAGCTTTGGGGCCTGCGCAAGGATGGCCACGAGTTTCCGGCGGAGGCTTCGCTCTCCATGCTCAAGACGGCGCAAGGACCGGTCTACACCGTGATCCTGCGCGACATCACGGATCAGAAAGCGACGCGCGAAAGCCTGATCTCTGCAACGCATGCGGCGCAAGCCGCCAATGAAGCAAAATCACGCTTCATCGCAAATATGAGCCATGAGCTGCGCACGCCCCTCAACGCAATTATCGGATTTTCCGAGGTCATGAACGGCGAGATCTACGGCCCGCTGGGGAGCGAGAAATATCGAGAGTACGCTTCGGACATCCATAAGAGCGGCCAGCATCTTCTTTCGCTCATCAACGACATTCTCAGCATCTCTCGCCTGGAGATCGGCAAGGCGGAGCTTAAGGATGAAGAGATCAATCTTTCAGAGCTGGTCAAAAGATGCGGGCGGTGGATCAGCGGTCACGCGCTTGAAGGCGGCGTCGAGCTCAAAGAAGACATCGAGCCAGATGTTCCCAACTTGCGCGCCGATCAGCGCTCGATGACTCAAGTGCTGCTCAACCTTCTCTCGAATGCGGTGAAGTTCACGCCCAGAGGCGGCAGGGTGACCATCGCTGCCAAAGTCATGAGCGACGGCGGAGTTGAGCTATCGGTTCGAGACACCGGCATCGGCATGACGCGCGAGAAGATCGAACGCATCGGCACGCCATTTCTGCAGTTCGAAGATGGACACGCGCGCAGGTTTGAAGGCGCGGGCCTCGGGCTCTCGATCGCCAAGCGGCTCATGGAGCTGCATGGCGGCACGCTCACGGTTACGAGCACTGTCGGAGCCGGAACGACGGCGTCGATCCATATGCCGCCCGAGCGCTCGACCTGGCAGCAAAACGCGCCGGCAAGCTCTGCGCCAATCACCGCCAACGCTTAATTCGTATTGCACGCGCGTGGCTTGCCGAGCAGTAGCTCGCGTCAACTCGCCTTCCCCCCGATCAAGTCGGGGGTTCGGCGCGGCAGCCTTTCTCTCGCTTCTCGAGCGAAGACTGGTGGGCGATGAAGGGTTCGAACCTCCGACCTCTCGGGTGTAAACCGAACGCTCTGACCAGCTGAGCTAATCGCCCCTTTCGCGACAAGGGAGCACTCGCCTCCCCAGTGCGGCGCCAGTTATTGCCCCCTTAACAAGAAGCAAACAAGGGGCAGCAAGCCCCCTTTACGGCGCCCGTTTCTTTACGCTGCGTAAAATCGCGCAAAGTTAGACTTGTGTCGCGGCTGAGGCGAAGGGAGACCCTTCTTGAGGTGCGGCAAGACGAGCGTCGCAGCGGGCCGGTTCTAGCCATGGCTGAACCGAAACCTGCCCTAATGCCGGCCGCGCCGCCACAAGGCGCAAAGACCGCTATCGGCGAACAAGATCCAGCGCTCACGATCTGCCAGGACCTTTGGGGCCACGGCAATCTTTCGCCGCTCGACGACCCTTTCGAATCGCGCGCACTCGTCGCCGTCACGCCCAACAAGAAATCCAAGCTCGCCTTCGTTGGGCGCCATTTAGGGCGCAGGCTGCACCGCTTCTCCAAAGAGTCGGGCGTTTGGATCGATGCGTTCGAGTC
>JBAQHC010000529.1:0-4858 GCA_049288095.1 Alphaproteobacteria bacterium
GCGTTGCGGGCGCGGCCGCCGGTGCGCTGACTGATCCGTGCACAGTCAATCTCGGCGATCCGTTCTGGAAGAATCAGAATGCGAGCCGCGAAGACTATTATCGCCGCTGCGGCCACTACCCGCCGCAATAATTGTGCGCGGGCAGCATTGAATGATCCACCGTCATGGCCGCCCTCGTCATCCTGAGGTGCCCTTTCGCGTGCTTCGAGGCTCGGCTTCGCCTCGCGCCTCAGCATGACGCGAAAGGGCCTCGAAGGATGTGGCAGCCATGACGAGACCGGATCAGCTTGATCACAAATACTCTAGAGCTTGCGGGCGAAGTTCTTCCGCACATGCTGGTTGATGTAGGTGCCAAGGCTTTGGCCCGCCGCCGCCAAACGCTTCATCTCAGCAACATGGCGCGCGCCGGGCTTTGCCTCGTCATACTCGTAAGCCTCGCCATCCGTGAACCACACGCGAATGAAACCCTCACCGATTTCGAAATAGGTGACGCCGGAATTGCCGCTGAGATTCTTGTAGCGCTGCCGCACCACCCACTCTTCATTCGCGCGTCATCGCGAGGCGCGAAGCGCCGTGGCGATCCATCCGGATTGCTTCGGCCGGATCAAGTCCGGCCTCGCAATGACGATGCTTATTGCCTGCTTGTTGAGCTCGTGGAGCTGCAGGATGACGAGCACCGCCGCGACCGCCGTCTCAACGCCCGTAAGCAGCCCGCCCGCATCAGCCCAACTCATGATTACCACGAGCTTGGCGGCTTACTGGCGTCTATTTCTCTCTTTTTGAAGAGCGGTGAACACCGATTCGTAAATGCTCGCCATCTTCTGGTCAGACCGAAGCTCATCGAACTTCTTCCAATTTACGGAGTCCATTTCCTTCTTGATCGTGTCGACTATGTTTGCGTTGTACAGAACCCTCGTCTTCGTTCGCAGATAGATCTGCCAAGCGACAATGTTCTGCAGGTAGCAAACGCCGGCAATCATGGCATTCGAAAGAATTACGCCAGATCGCGGCGAATCAAAGAAGACGTGATACGCCGCCTGTAGCTGCGGAGCATCTGGCACCAATCCGCTTAGCCAAGAACTGCCGCGCATGTGGCCGAGGAAAGCACCGATTGCGGCAGGTACGCTTCCTATGAACACGCCCCAGGCGCGGCGGCGGAAGACCTCAAACTGGAACCCACTAAACTGCTCGGGAATATAGCGCGCGCTGGACCATGCTTCTCTTTGCGGCCACAAAACAGCGATAAGGCCGGCGATCGAAATGGCTACTGGAGCCATGGCCGCAGGCCCGGGGACGAACGCAAGAATCGAGGTCGCCGCAACCGTCAACATCGCGAACCAACGCAGCTGACGCCACGCGAAGATCCGCAAATCGGCCGCCAGAACCTCTTTCGCCGAAAGCTCCATATAGCTGTCGATCGTTGCGCGATAGAATACTTCTATCATCGAGAATCGAACCGGAAACCAGACAATCAAGCGAACATATTGCACGGCGCTTTTGACGAAATCCTCACCGCGCTCCTTGATGTCCGTGAGCTGTTGCTGCGCGCTGACCGAAAGGGACACAAAGCTGTCCTGCACGGAGTTCAAATAATTTTTGACCCGGGAAGCGCTGCCCTCAACGACTTCCTTGTAATAGTCCTTTTCCTTTTTGAGTTTGTCGGCAATTAGCCATCCCCAGAGAAAGCGCATCGAGAAAAGGCCCGCCAGAGAAAAGAAGACAATGAACAAGACAGCGGGGGCAATCGTCTGCACGAATTTGCCGACAGTGGAGCTCGAAGGCTCTAGGCTCACCAAAGACGGCGCAACACGCACCGCCAGAGCAAGCGCAATGAGCCACGAGAGTGGAGCGGCGATAAACGATACCCACCGGAAATATTTTCGTCTTCGCCCCAAATAGTGGCTGAAGTTACGGAGAAGGATATCAGTTCCAAAACACTCGATGAGATCGAGCACCTTGCTGTCGGACGGTAAGCTGTCCCTTATTCTTTCTTTCTCATCGTCACCGAACGAAAGGTCATATGCTTGACGACGTAGAACATCATGGGACCGATTGATTTCTACGTTAAGGTGACGATCCCACCGATTTACAAACGCTCTTTCGATATCGGTCGTTGGAACCTTTATCGCCTCGTCGATATCGGTCGTCGCATTGCTGCTGAGACCGGTTTGGATACTCAAGAATCCATATTTCTTTTCCTCGGTAAGCGAAGATGGTCCGCTGACTTTACCGTTGTCGCTCCTTTTCACTTGATCGGCAGTTTCTTCGTTGTCGTCCGACATGTCCCACCCCACCTTTGACTTTGATTTGTAGGGCGTAGTCTTCCTCCATTCAATTGGTGGGCGCCTGAGACTGCGGATATCGCGCCACGCGCGAGTAATTTTTCACGCGATGTTCTATGCGCGACACACCCACGGGCGATGGCTCGACACGATATTCAAGGCCGGTTAGTGCGAAGCTCTGTCTTGGAATCAAGAATAGCGCTCGGCTGTGCGAATAGCGCTCGCGTCCAGCCATCCAGAAACGAATGCTGTTTCCGAGAGCGTGAGGGACTTGATTTGATCCCCCAGCCGAGCCGGGGGACCAAAGGCGTTCCAGACTTCAATTGTCGAGAAAGCTTCTCAGCTTGCGGCTGCGGCTGGGGTGTTTGAGCTTGCGCAGCGCTTTCGCTTCGATTTGGCGGATGCGTTCGCGGGTGACCGAGAATTGCTGGCCGACTTCTTCCAGCGTGTGATCGGTGTTCATGCCGATGCCGAAGCGCATGCGCAGCACACGCTCCTCGCGCGGCGTGAGTGACGCCAAGACGCGCGTGGTGGTTTCGCGCAGATTGCTCTGGATCGCCGCATCGATCGGCAGCACCGCGTTCTTATCCTCGATGAAATCGCCCAGATGCGAATCTTCCTCATCGCCAATCGGCGTTTCCAAGGAAATCGGCTCCTTGGCGATCTTCATCACCTTGCGCACCTTCTCGAGCGGCATCGCCAATTTCTCGGCAAGCTCTTCGGGTGTCGGCTCGCGGCCGATCTCATGCAGCATCTGGCGCGAGGTGCGCACCAATTTGTTGATCGTCTAGATCATGTGCACGGGGATGCGGATGGTGCGCGCCTGATCGGCAATCGAACGCGTGATCGCCTGGCGGATCCACCAGGTTGCGTAAGTCGAGAATTTATAGCCGCGCCGATATTCGAACTTATCGACCGCCTTCATGAGGCCGATATTGCCCTCTTGAATGAGATCGAGGAATTGGAGGCCCCGGTTGGTGTATTTCTTGGCGATCGAGATCACCAGGCGCAAATTCGCCTCGACCATTTCCTTCTTGGCCTGGCGCGCCTCGCGCTCGCCCTTTTGCACGGTGTGCACGACGCGGCGGAATTCGCCGATCTCGCAGCCGGTCTCTTCGGCGATCTTTTGAATCTCGGCGCGGATATCGCCGATGCCGCCCTTTTCGAGCTTGGCGAAATCCTTCCAGCCCTTGCCTTTGAGCAGCGCGACCTTCTTGAGCCAATTGGGATCAAGCTCATGGCCGCGGTAATGCTCGAAGAATTGATCGAAGCTGATGCCGCGCGCCTGCCCGAGGCGCAAGAGCTTGCCCTCAAGCCCGTTAAGGCGGCGGTTGATGGCGTAGAGCTGCTCAACCAGCGTTTCGATGCGGTTGTTATTGAGGTGAAGATTCTTCACCGTCTCGACAATGTCTTTGCGCAGCTTCTTGAAGCGGCGCGCCTGGCTGTCGGTCAATTCCTCGGCGGCGAGCGCGGCCTGAACATTGGTGTCTTGCAGGCGCCTGAGCTTCTTATAGTCGCTGGCGATCGAGTCGAAGATTTCGAGGATCTTCGGCTTGAGCTCCTGCTCCATCGCCGAAAGCGAAACCGTCGCCTCATCAAGATCCTCATCGGACTCGGCCTCTTCGGCCTCGCGGCGCGCGCGCTCGATCGCCACTTCATCGTCTTCATCGGAGGGCGGCGGGGGCGCAGCGCGTGCGGGCTTCACCGTCGCGGCCGAGCCGTTACCGGAGCTGTGCGGCGCCGCGCCATTGGCCGCTAAGCCATTTGTCACCGGCGCCGCGCCATTGAGCCCCGGCACGGCAATGCCGTTAGCCGCGGCGGCCTGGCCCTCGGGCCCGCCGCCGTAGGAAGCTTCAAGATCGATAATATCGCGCAGGAGCACGCGGCCTTCATTCAGCTCGTCGCGCCACACAAGAATCGCTTCGTAAGTCAGCGGGGATTCGAGCAGACCGCCGATCATCGTCTCGCGGCCGGCTTCGATGCGCTTGGCAATCGCGATTTCGCCTTCGCGTGAGAGGAGCTCGACCGAGCCCATCTCGCGCAAATACATGCGCACCGGATCATCCGTGCGGTCGAGCTCTTGGCCGCCGCCATCCGCTTTGGCGACCGCCTTGCCCGTGTTCGTCGTCAGCGCGTTCTTTTTCGCTGGTTCCTTCGCCGGCGCTTCTTCGCCCTCGGCCTCCGCCTCGGCGTCATCGGCCTCGATGACATTGATGCCCATCTCCGAGAGCATCGACATCGTGTCTTCGATCTGCTCCGTGTTCGTCGAATCCTGCGGCATCACCTCGTTCAGCTCTTCGAACGTGACATAGCCGCGCTGCTTCGCCTTGGCGATCATGCGCTTGACGGCAGCATCGGAGAGATCAAGCAGCGGGGCATCTGCGCTGGCTTCGGGGGCTTCGGTTTGTTCGGTGGTCTTGGTCGCCAAATTCGTCTCCCAATGCCGGCCGGAGCCGGCGAAATAGCCTAAGCCGCGTGAAGGCCCCTGGCCTTACGCGGACGAACCGCAAGGGATGGCGGCGCCTTGCTCAGCCGTGCCCGGGCCCCCATGGGCTGTTCCGTCGGCTCTGTCGAAA
>JBAQHC010000530.1:0-15021 GCA_049288095.1 Alphaproteobacteria bacterium
CCCTTTGGACATGCACCTTCTCCCGCGGGGAGAAGGTGGCCGCGACAGCGGCCGGATGAGGGGTTTTCATCAAGCTTCGATGCTTCCGGCAAACCCCTCACCCTCCCCTCTCCCCACGGGAGAGGGAATTCGATGAGTGGCTCCCCCTACAAAATTTCATTCACACTCTCGGGCGGGCGCCCAAGGCGCACACCCTTTTTCGTGACCACGATCGGCCGCTCGATCAGAATCGGATTGGCGAGCATCGCATCGATGATTGCTTCATCGCTTTTCTTCTCGCTGTCGAGCCCGAGCTCCTTGTAGAGCGCTTCCTTCTTACGCAGCAGTTCGCGCGGGCGCTTGCCCATGCGCTTTAGCAAGTCCTTAAGCTCTGCCTTCGTTGGCGGTGTCTTCAGATATTCGACGATCTCGGGCTCTGCGCCTGCATCGCGGAGCGCTTGAAGCACCTTACGCGAGGTCGAGCATTTCGGGTTGTGATAGATGCGCGTGCTCACGCGATTACCCTTGCCAGAATTTGCCGGTAACCGGGTTGGGATAGTGAAACGGCTGCACCACGGCTTTAGGCCAACGCGGCGGAGCGGGGCGTACTTCATCGGGCCCGCGCGGATTCTCGGGAAACGTCTTGGTGTGATTTGACACCATCAACGGCTCAGCCGGCGTGTGCGCCCAGCCTTTTTCGTAGGGCGCTTGAAAGATGATCTTGTAGTTGAACACTTTAATCTTCCACGCCCCGCGCTCTTTCACGTACTCATTCTCGTAAATGCCCGACTCCCAGAATTGGGCCGGGATATTCGGTGGCGCGTCTTTCTTCGATTCATGCACGCCGCCCTGCATGAATGTACGGAATCGGCCCTTCGCCGTTTTGCGGTCGGCGGCAACATCGACAATGTCCTGCGCAATCACATGGCTAAACAACAGCCCATCGACCGGGCCGTTCATGCCGGATGCGCCGCCATACATGCGCTTGGCGCCCTCTTTGCCGCGGTAGACACCGCCCATGAAGTTGATTTCGCAATCATCGGCAAACAGCTCAACGATTTCGCCGAACAGGCACATGTCCATGTAATAGCCGTATTTGAATTGCAGCGTGCGCACGGCATGAATGTCTTCCTGAATGCCGAGCTCGGCGCGCAATTGCTCGATTTGCCATTGCATGCTCCTGAGCGCGCTTTGAACATCCTGGTCCACTTGGCTCTCCCCTATTTCGCCGCTTTTTCGCGCAGCATCTTTTCAAGATCGTCTGGCAGCTCGCTATAGGAGCCGCTCAACGCATCGTAGCGTCCCGACGCAAGATCAACGCATCTTTGCGCGCAGCGTGCATAATCCTCATCGGACCCGCGGCCGCGCGCTTTCATCTCGCGCAGGCGCTCCACCATATTCGGCAGATATTTCTGCGCTTCGGGCGAATTCATCGTGTCTTCGGCAAGCTGCGTGAACACAAATCCCGGATCGATCGAAAAAGCTGAAACGTCATAATCGCGCGCCTCGAAAGCGACAAGCTCGGCGAGCCGCCGCTGCGCGGTCTTGCCGATGATGTAGGCCGAAAGCCCGCTGACCGTCATGTGCGAGGCGATCGCCGAAACGAAGATCATGCGACCCTTGCGCCGCGCGACCATGCCGGGCAACACGGCGTGCGCCAGCATCATCGGTCCTTTGACATGGACTTCCTGCGCGGCCCACCACTTTTCAGGATCGTTCACCCAAAGCGGGCCGAACGGCCAAGGCACGCCCGCATTGCTGACAATGAGCGAAAGAGGGCCGAGTGCCTTCTCCGTGGCATGTACGATGTTCTCGATATCGCCGCGCTTGGTGATGTCCCCTGCGACTGCAAAGCCGCGCGCGCCTGCCGCCTCGATCATGCGTGCCGCATCGTCAATCTCGGATTTGCTGCGCGCCGTCACGGCAACGGCAGCACCCTCGCGCGCCAGGCGCTCCGCAATCGCGCGGCCGAAGCCACGGCCGGCGCCTGTCACCAATGCGACATGTCCATCCAGCACGCCCATATCAGCTCCCGCGTTTGCCCCAATGCAATTTGGCGAGCGGGTGAGCGCCCGGCAAGAGCTAGACGATGATTTGCTGACCGAGCTCGACGACGCGCCCTGGCGGAATTTGGAAGAAGTCCGGCGCGCTCGCCGCCTCTTTATTGAGGGCGATGAACAGCTTGTCTTGCCACATCGGCATGTTGCCCGTGGGTGACGGCCTGAGATTGCGCCGCGCCAGAAAGAAGGATGTGGTCATCAAATCGAACGGAACGCCGAGCGGCTTGCACTGCTTGAGTGCCGCCGGAATGTTCGGCTGCTCCATATAGCCGTATTTGATGCGTATGCGCGTGAAATCCTGCGATATCACGTCGATCTCGATCCGGTCTTCTGGCGGAACGCGGGGCACGTTGGCGCCAGAGACCGACACGATCACATTGCGCTCGTGAAGCACCTTATTGTGCTTGAGGTTGTGCAAGAGCGCCGGCGGCGCGGTCTCAGGATCGGTCGTAAGAAATACAGCCGTACCTGAGACGCGCACGGGCGGACGGCGCTCCAAGATTCCGGTGATGTCGGCGAGCGGCACGCTGTCGCCGCGCGACTTAAGAAAAAGCAGCCGCGTGCCGCGAACCCAAGTCCACATCACAATCATGAAGCACGCACTGATGAGAAGCGGCATGTAGCCACCATTGCCGATCTTCAACAGATTGGCGGCGCAGAACACGCTCTCTGTGACCAGGAACGGCACGACGACGGCCACCGCAGCCGGCAGCGGCCAATTCCACGAGCGCCATGCGACGACAAAGGCCAGACACGTCGTAACTAGCATAGTGCCTGTCACCGCAATGCCGTATGCCGATGCGAGGTTGCTCGATGTTTGGAACATGAGCACGATCAGCACAACGCCAACCAAAAGAACGCCGTTGACGCGCGGCATGAAGATCTGGCCGCGTTCGGTCGCAGATTTGTGCTCGATGTGAAGACGCGGCAAGAGGCCGAGTTGAATCGCTTGCTGCGTGATCGAATAGGCGCCGGTGATGACGGCCTGGCTGGCGATAATCGTCGCGATCGTCGTCAGGATGACAAGCGGAAGCCTGAGGCTGCTTGGGCACATCAGGAAGAAGGGATCGGACACAAGCTTGGGATCGCGGAGCACGAGTGCGCCTTGCCCCAGATAGTTGAGCGCAAGGGCAGGCAGGACGAACCACAGCCAGGCATTCCGAATTGGCGCACGGCCAAAATGACCCATGTCGGCATAAAGCGCCTCTGCACCCGTCACGGCGAGAAACACCGCACCGAGAACCACAAAACCGATAATCCCGTTTGAAAGCAGAAATGAAATGCCGTAGGTCGGCGAGAAGGCCATAAGAATGGCGGGGTTGTCGCCGATATGGCGAAGCCCCATAACGCCGATCACGAGAAACCACAGCACCATCACCGGGCCGAACAGCGAGGCCACTGCGCTTGTGCCGCGCGACTGTGCCATGAAGAGCCCAATCAGAATCGCGAGGGTGATGAGCAAGATGTACGGCTTGAGGTCGGGCGTGACGAGCTCCAAGCCTTCGACGGCCGAGAGCACCGAGATCGCCGGTGTGATCATCGCATCGCCATAGAACAAGGCCGCGCCAGCGATGCCAAGGAGAAACAAAATCATCGTGCGCTTGCCGATCACCGCTTCGGCGAGGGCAAGCAGCGAGAGCGTTCCGCCTTCACCCTTGTTGTCGGCAAAGGAAAGGAACAGGACGTATTTGATTGTGACGATCAGAATGAGCGCCCACAGGATGAGCGAGCAGACGCCCAACACCTCGCTGCGCGCCAGGCCATCGTGCGCGACGTGCGAGAGCGACTCGCGGAAGGCGTAGATCGGGCTTGTGCCGATATCGCCGTACACAACGCCAATCGAGCCCAGGACGAGCGCCCAGTAATGCCGCAGTGAGTGAGCGGCGCTATGGCGCGCGTGTCCGGGTTCGGCGGTTTGGGAAACGGTGGTGGAGCGCTCGGCAGTCATGATAGGTGCCGCAAGAACTGAACTCCTGGCGGGCAGCGGAGAGGCGCGGACCCTAGTCCCCTTAGGGGTGGCAACACAAGATGTTGCGCCGCAGCATCTTGACAAGGGCCTAACCGGCCGTTAGGCCCGCTCTTGGGCACGATTCGAGCCCTTCTGATTGCGTTGGGAAGGCGCTTCCTGTAGGAAACGCCGCTTGCCGCCGCCCTCAGGGGCCGGCGCTCTTTCCTTTGGAGCGGAATATGAGTGACGAGACGGTTCTTTCGGCTGAGGCGCGCACCCGCTCCGGCAAAGGGGCCAATCGCGCCGTGCGCAGCCAAGGTCGAATTCCCGGCGTGATCTACGGCGGCAACGAGCCGCCGCAAATGGTCAGCCTCGACGTGCCCCAGGTCACCAAGGCGCACGCGACCGGCAAGATGACGAGCCGGCTCTATTCCGTCGAGCTTGGCGGCAGGAAGACACGCGTGATCCCGCGCGAGGTGCAGGTCGATCCGGTCTACGACAAGCCGATCCATGTCGATCTTATGCGCGTGATTTCCGGCTCGCCGGTTACGCTCAACATTCCCGTGCAATTCAAAGGCAGCGAGAACTCGCCGGGCATCAAGCGCGGCGGCGTCTTGAACATCGTGCGCCACGAAATCGAGATGATCGTCGATCCGGACAACATTCCAGATCACATCGAGGCCAATCTCGACGGCTTGGACATCAATGACTCGCTGCACATTTCGGCGATCACCTTGCCGCCCGGCACGCGGCCGCGCATTGCCCGCAACTTCACGGTTGCAACCGTCGTTGCGCCGTCCGGCCATGCGGAGGAAGTCGCCGAAGCTGCAGCCAAGGCAGCTGCCGCCGCTGCGGGCGCAGTCGAAGGCGCGGCAGAAGGCGCTCCTGCGGCAGGCGCTCCTGCGGCAGGCGCTCCGGCAGGCGACAAGAAGGAAGCGGCCGCGAAAGACGAGAAGAAGAAGTAGCAAGCCTGCTTCTTCCCGGAGCGATCGATGCTTTTGCTGGTTGGCCTCGGCAACCCGGGCGCCGAATATGCGCATTCCAGGCACAACGCCGGCTTCAGGGTGATCGAGCGCCTGGTGCGCGAATGGAAGCTCGGGCCGGATCGCGCGCGGTTTCAAGGCATCACCAATGACGGCTCGATCGGCGGCGAGAAGATCGTCGCGCTGCGGCCGCAGACTCATATGAACGAATCCGGCCGCTCGGTCGGCGCCGCGGTGCGCTTCTTCAAGCTCGAACCGAACGATGTCATCGTGTTTCACGACGAAGCCGATCTCGAGTTCGGCAAGCTGCGCTGGAAGACCGGCGGCGGCAGTGCCGGCAATAACGGCATCAAATCCGTGACCGCGCATATTACCGACGCTTATCATCGCTTGCGCATCGGTGTCGGCCGAAGTGAATCTGCCGCCATGCGCAGTCATGTGCTTGGCGATTTCAGCAAGGCCGAGGGAGCAGAGATCGATAAGCTGATCGAAGCAATCGTGAAAAACGCCGATCTTCTCGCCGCGCGCGATTATGAGCGCTATATGAGCAAGCTCGCTTTGACCACGAACCCGCCGCGCAACGCCGGGCCAAAAAAGTCGCGCGAGCCGGATGACGAGGACGATACCTGAATGGGCTTCAAGTGCGGCATTGTCGGCCTGCCCAATGTCGGCAAATCGACATTGTTCAATGCGCTCACGCAAACGGCGGCGGCGCAGGCGGCGAATTATCCGTTCTGCACCATCGAGCCGAATATCGGCGAAGTCGCGGTGCCCGACCCGCGGCTTGACCGCCTCGCCGCGATCGCCAAATCCAAGGAGATCATTCCGGCGCGCCTGACTTTCGTCGACATTGCGGGGCTGGTGCGCGGCGCCTCGAAAGGCGAAGGGCTCGGCAACCAATTCCTCGCCAATATCCGCGAGTGCGATGCGCTCGCCTATGTCGTGCGCTGCTTCGAAGATCCGGACGTTACCCATGTCGAAGGCCGCATCGATCCGTTGAGCGATGCCGACACGGTCGAGACCGAGCTCATGCTCGCCGACCTCGAAAGCCTCGAGCGGCGGCGCGGCGCCGTTGAGAAGAAAGCCAAGGGCGCCGACAAGGAAGCCAAGCTTCAACTCAGCTTGATCGACCGCGCGCTTGTGTTGTTGCGCGAGGGCAAGCCGGCGCGCCTCGTTCAGCTCAGCGAAGAAGAAGCGCCGCATTTCAAGCTGTTGCAGCTTTTGACCGCAAAGCCAGTGCTTTATGTCTGCAATGTCGACGAAGCCTCTTCCGCTACGGGCAATGAATTCTCGAAGCGAGTCGAAGCGCGCGCAAAAGCCGAAGGCGCGGCGTGCGTCGTGATCTCTGCGAAAATCGAAGCCGAGATCGCGCAGCTGCCCGATGCCGAGCGGCGCGAATATCTCGAAACATTGGGACTCAAAGAGCCGGGCCTCAACCGTATGATCCGCGCCGGCTACGATCTTCTCGGCCTCATCACCTATTTCACCGCCGGGCCGAAAGAAACGCGCGCTTGGGACATTCCGCGCGGCACCAAGGCGCCGGCAGCGGCGGGCGTCATTCACACCGATTTTGAAAAAGGTTTCATCCGTGCCGAGACGATTTCTTATGAAGATTACGATCGGCTCGGTGGTGAAGTTCCCGCCAAGGAAGCCGGCAAGATGCGCCTTGAGGGCAAGGACTATGTCGTCGCCGATGGCGATGTCATGCATTTCCGCTTTGCCACCTGACGAGCGCAGCACTGTCACTTTATCCCCTCTCCCCTCAAGGGAGAGGTGATCAGAAAGGACGGCTTCATGACCGGAAACATGATCGAGATCGCAAGCCCCGCCGATGGTTTCGTGTTCGGCGCCTATCACGTGCCGGCGCGCGGGCATCGCCGCGGCGGGCTTGTGCTGATTCAGGAAATCTTCGGCATCAACGACAATATCAAGAAGACCTGCGAGGACTTCGCTGCTCAAGGCTACGAAGTGATCGCGCCCTCGATGTATGACCGCATTGAGCGTGGCTTCGTCACCGGCTATGACGAGGCCGGCATGGCGCGCGCCCGCAAAGCCTCCGCCGACACCGACATGAAAACGGCGATTGCCGATGTACGCGCGTGCGTCGAATTCCTCAGCCCCCGCGGCAAGGTCTTCTTCACCGGCTATTGCTATGGCGGCTCGATCACTTACATCGCCGCCTGCCGCATTGCCGGCATCGCTGCAGGCTCCGGATTTTACGGGCGCCTCATTCCCGACTATCTCGGCGAAAAACCGAAATGCCCGCTGATCCTCCATTTCGGCGACACCGACCCGTCGATCCCGCTGGAGGGCGTGCGGCGCATGCAAGCCGAGCGGCCGGAGGCCCGCGTCTATCTCTACGAAGCGGGCCACGGCTTTTGCTCGGATCGCCCAACGCATTTCAACGAAAAGGCCTGCAAGCTCGCGCGGGCGCGCACGCTCGATCATTTCGCCCGCCACGGCGCCGAGTAGTTACGTCGCTCGAAAGCGCTCCCTAACCGCAAGACTTTCCTGCATCGCCTTCCCCGCGAAAGCGGGGACCCATAATCGCGAGTCTGTCAGTGAATTCGCAGGCGCCGGGACTATGGATGCCCGCCTCCGCGGGCAACGCGCTGGTAGTGTGGGGACACTTCTCTACATACAAAGCGGCGAGCCCAGGGCGCACGCGGCATAGCCGAACAAGATCGGATCGGCAAAGAGCGCGGCAAGCCCAAGCGGCACTGCTGCGATGCGCCGATCGCGCGCAAGAAACACCATGAGGCATGCGCACGCGAACCTCATAGCAAGCAAGATCTGAAAGATCGTATCGGCGCTGAGAAGTGTCGGCTCGCCCGCGCGCACCGGCGGCAGCATCATGAACACGGCGCTGATGAGCAGGATCGGCACGAGCAGAAGAAACGGCCAAAGCGGCCCATGCGCCGGCTTGAACAGCAGCAAGAAGCCGATGACGCCGAGCCCCGCCGGTATCCACCACCACTGCAACGTCACGAGGATCCCCTGATCCTGCACTTTCGAGTCGCGCTCGATCATAGCGCAGTAAGCGCGTCACAGGCATCTCACGCGAAATGCGAATCACTCGCCTCCGATCTCGCGCGCCGGAAACAAATGTGACAGTGGGATGACGCCCTCGGCTATTTGCCTTCGAAGGCGCAGAGCGTGAGCACCGGCTTGCCCATCGCTTCGAGCCGCGCGCGGCCGCCAAGCTCCGGCAGATCGATGACGAAGGAGCACGCAACGACTTCGCCGCCCGCGCGCTCGATCAGCTTGATCGCGGCCTCCGCCGTGCCGCCCGTGGCGATGAGATCATCCACCAGCAAAACCTTCTCGCCGGGCTTCACCGCATCGATGTGAATCTCGACGGAATCGGTGCCGTATTCGAGCTGATATTCCTGGCCGATGGTTTGCCACGGCAGCTTGCCCTTTTTGCGCACCGGGATAAATCCCGCACGCAGGCGGTGCGCGACCGCGCCGCCAATGATGAAACCGCGCGCCTCGATGCCCGCAACATGATCGATCTTCGCAAGCGTACGCCGCGCATGTTCGATCAAGCCTTCGATCGCCAGCTCGAAACCGTGCGGATCGTTGAGGAGCGTCGTGATGTCTCTGAACATGATCCCTTCGTGCGGGTAATTGGGGATCGTGCGGATGTAATCTTTGATCGACTTCATATGCGGTCCTTAGAGGCGGCTTTGCGCCGCGAGGCGAAAGGCTAACCGTCTCATTCCGCACGGGATTCGGCAATATTCGTTTTGCCGTTTTTGGGTGACACCCCCTGCCCTTCGCTTCCACGAGCTGCCATTTGCGCTTGAGGCGCCCAGTCTCATCGCGTTCGCGCGTGACCTCGTAGACGGTCTTGCGGATCTCGCGCTCGTTTTGGTCGAGCACAACATATTCGTAGCGCTCGACTTGATCGATCAGAAACGGCCGCGCAGCGTTGATCGCCCACCTGACCTCAGCAAGGAGATCGCGAATTTTGTTTCGCCACATCCGCGCGAGGAGTGTTTGTGCATCGGCCTTGAACGCGTTGACATTTCCCGGCTGTCCGCCGGGAAATCTCCGGCCTTTCCGGTAAGCGGCTTTGCGCCGCGCGATAAGCGCTGCGTTTCTCATGCGTGCAATTATGCGCCCACCGCGCCATGCGTGAATAACTTATCTTCCGTAGACGGAATTTGGCCGAGAGCTGCGGCACCCGCTGAAGCACGGCGAGGAAAACATGGAATTACACGACACCGCCCTGTCATGGTTCGACAGGCTCACCATGAGGGTATTCATTTCCTCATCCTGAGCTTGTCGAAGGATGAGACTGAGTCAGCCGAAACACGGCGGCTCAAAGAGCGAGATGGAAGAACCGGCTGAAATCGCTCGACTTGTATCCCGCGAACGCCTCGCCCTCGATAAAGCCGTGCTTGCGATACATTAAAAGCGCCGGCTCGAAGGCGGGGCCCCTTCCGGTTTCAAGGCTGAGGCGGCGAAGCCCGCGCCGCCGCGCTTCGGCGATGATGTGCAGGAGCAACGCGCTGCCGATGCCCTTGCGCAAATAGCGCGGATCGGTGCGCATCGATTTTATCTCACCGGCCCCATTGCCAAGCTCTTTCAGTGCGCCAATGCCCGCGAGCGCAGCGCCATCCCATGCCGACCACACAGTAGCGCCGGGCGCCTTAAGCCCGCTCAAATCGAGCGCAAACACATGCTCCGGCGGCGTGTTCTCATGCATGCCTTGGAGATGCAAAGTGAGCAGCGCGCGCGTCGCCTCGCCCTCCAAATCGTCCTCGCGAATGTCGTACACCTGCATCCTCTAACCCTGTCATGGCCCGCGGAAGCGGGCCATCCAGTTGAACTGCGCGTGAGCCTGAGCGGCAATACTATCGTTGCGGAGGATCAAAATAGATGTCCAGCGAGAGACGAACCCCTAGATCCGAGAACTCCTTCAGCAATTCGGATTCGAATACCTCGCCCGAGTTCTCATCTTCTAACCACCACCCTACAAACAGCTCGACCTTTCCACCGTCGCTGTTAACCCGGTCGAATAGCGGCTTGTTGGGTTGAAGCTCAGTCAGCATGTTGCTTAAACCGTCGGGAAGCGAGCGCTCCCGCGAGTTACCATCGACACCCCGACCGCTCCAGTAGGAATATGGTAGCGCCATCAAGGGGTCGCCTCTTGGCGTTGTTCGAGGGTCGTTTGCCTTCCATGAGAATTTTGGAGCGATTCCTAACGCGGCGGTTATCTCGTTCGGATCAAGCGCCGGGTGCCAGAGTCTCAGCGAAATGCGGTAGCGATAGTGTTTCATCGCCAGGGCCTCAGAGTGACTTGTCTGGATGGCCCGCTTCCGCGGGCCATGACACGCTGAGATTGATCATTGTTTCAATACCCGCGCCATGATGGCGTCGAGTTTGGCGAGCATTGCGGGGTCGCGCGCTTCGGGGGCGGTGATGAGGGCGGTGTCGAGCACGGTTTCGATGCCCAAGGGCGAGGGCTTGCGCTCGGGGCCGAGCATCGGCACCACGGCTTTGAGAAGATCGCGCGCCTTGTCGGCGTTCTTGTGCAGATGCTGCACGACAGTCGAGACCTCGACATGCTCATGGTCGGGGTGCCAGCAATCGTAATCCGTCACCATCGCGATGGTGGCGTAAGGGATTTCGGCTTCGCGCGCGAGCTTGGCCTCGGGCATGTTGGTCATGCCGATCACATCGCAGCCCCAAGCCTTGTAGAGAAGGCTTTCGGCTTGGGTCGAGAATTGCGGGCCTTCCATCGCGAGATAGATGCCGCCGCGCTTCACTTGCAGATCGATCGCCATTGCCGCGCGCTCGAGCGCATTCACAAGCTTGGGGCAAACCGGATGCGCCATCGACACATGCGCAACCATGCCGGTCGAGAAGAAGCTTTTTTCGCGCGCGAAAGTGCGGTCGATGAATTGATCGACGAGCACGAAGCTGCCGGGCGCGAGCTCTTCCTTGAACGAGCCGCACGCGGAGAAGGAGAGAATATCGGTGACGCCCGCGCGCTTCAGCGCATCGATATTGGCGCGGTAGTTGATCGTCGTCGGCGAGAATTTGTGGCCGCGCCCGTGCCGCGGCAGGAACACGAGCTCTACGCCCGAGAGCCGGCCGAACAAGAACTCGTCGGAAGTTTCGCCCCACGGCGATGACACGCGCCGCCAGCTTTTGTCTTCCAGCCCGGGCACATCATAGAGCCCCGAGCCGCCGATAATGCCGAGTACGGTTTTGGTCATACGTCACTTCTCCCCCTCTCCCTTTCAGGGAGAGGGCCGGGGTGAGGGTGCGATCAGAAAAGGCCCCTCACCCTACCCTCTCCCCGCAAGCGGGGCGAGGGGGAATGAAGTGCTCGCGCAGCGGAAATGAAAAAGGCGCGCCGTGCTTCCCGCGCGCCTTCCGATTGCCGACTGCCTATTCCCGATTGCCGAAGCTCAGTGCTCGATGTTGCTCCAGACTTTCTTGTAGCTGACGTACAAGAAGCCGGCGAGGATGAAGAGATAGATCATCACCTCGAAGCCGAGCTTCTTGCGCTCTTCGGCATGCGGGTCCGCCGCCCAGGCGAGAAAGGTCGCGACGTCCGCGGCCATCTGCTCGGTCGTCGCCTTGGTGCCATCGGCATAAGTCACGCGATCGGGCGTCAGCTGCGGCGGCATCGCCGTCAAGCTGCCCTCGATCGATTCCTTGCCGCTCGCATCCTTGCAGCTGTCCGGCAGCGCGCCTGACGCAAAATATGGATTGTAATGCTGGCCCGGCGTTTCGCCGAGGCAAGCGGGCCGCGTTTTGGGATCATCATCAAAGCCCGAGGCGAAGGAATAGATGTAGCTCGGGCCGCCTTCGCGTGCCTTTGCCATCAAAGTGAGATCGGGCGGCAGCGCGCCGCCATTGGCGGCCTTGGCGGCATTGTCGTTGGGGAATGGCTTGGCGAAATGATCCGACGGCAAAGCCGGACGCATCAGCAGCTGGCCATTCTCATCAACGATATCGCCGGTGTCGCTCGGCCCCGCCGGCACTTTGGATTGCGCCGCGAGCGCTTCGACCTGCGCTGCGGTGAAGCCTGGGCCACCCGGGTCAGCGAGATTGCGGTAGGCGAGATAATTGAGGCTGTGACAGGAGGAGCAGACCTCCTTGTAGACCTGGTAGCCGCGCTGAAGCGCCGCGCGATCGAAGGTGCCGAACGGGCCCTCGAACGACCAATGCATCTCCTTGAGCTTGCGCGGCTCGACCGCTTGCGCGGGCGAGAGCATGCCGATGACCGCCGCGCTCGCGACGATGGCGGTAAGAAGTGATTTGGCGAGTTTCATATTGTGTCCTCGCCTCAAGCTTTCGCCGCCGCGCCGCGGAGCACGGATTTGGCGATGCTCTCCGGCATGGGCCGCGGCTTCTCGAGGAAGCCGACCAGCGGATAGACGATGAGGAAGTGGACGAAATAATAAGCCGTCGCGATTTGGCCGATGAGAATGACCGGCCCTTCCGGCTTATGTGCGCCCACCCAGCCGAGCGCCAGGCAATCCACGATGAACACAAAGAAGAACAATTGCATCCAGGGCCGGTAGCGCAAGCTGCGCACCTTCGAAGTGTCGAGCCAGGGCAAGAGGAACAAAAGAACGATGGCGCCGCCGAGCGCGAGCACGCCCAAGAACTTCGCGGTCAAGCCGAACAGGCCGAAGGTGATCGAGCGCAGGATCGCGTAGAACGGCAAGAGATACCATTCGGGCACGATCTCGGCCGGTGTCGACAGCGGGTTGGCCGGAATGTTGTTAGCGACGTCGCCCAAGCCTTCCGGATTGAAGAAGACGAAATAGGCGAACATCAGCATGAACAGCGACATCGCGAAGGCATCCTTCACTGTCGCATAGGGCGTGAACGGAACCGTATCGCCCTTATCCTTCGGGTCGATGCCGGTCGGGTTGTTTTGACCGACAACGTGCAGCGCCCACACATGCAACACCACAACGCCCGCAATCAGGAACGGCACGAGATAGTGAAGCGAGAAGAAGCGATTGAGCGTCGGGTTGGCGACGGCATAACCGCCCCACAGCCACTCCGAGATCGCTTTGCCGACGCCGGGGATCGCGCCGAAGATGTTGGTGATGACCGTTGCGCCCCAGAAGCTCATCTGGCCCCATACGAGCACATAGCCGAAGAAGGCTGCAGCCATCATCAGCACATAAATCAGCATGCCGAGGATCCACAAAATCTCGCGCGGCGCTTTGTAGGAGCCGTAATAAATGCCGCGGAAAATGTGGATGTAGACGGCGACGAAGAACATCGATGCGCCGTTCGAGTGAATATAGCGGATCAACCAGCCGGAGTTCACATCGCGCATAATGCCTTGAATGCTGCCGAAGGCGAGATCGGCATTGGGCGTGTAATGCATCGCGAGGATGATGCCGGTGAGGATCTGCACGCCGAGGCAGAACGACAGAATGCCGCCGAAGGTCCACCAGTAATTCAGGTTCTTGGGCGTTGGGTAGTCGACGAACGAGTCGTGGACCATGCGCATGACCGGCAGGCGCGCATCGAGCCAGCGCTCAAATCCGGACTTGGGGACGTAGGTGCTTTGATGGCTCACCTTTTCTCTCCTCAGCCGATCTGGATCTGCGTTGCGGTGAGATATTTGTAGGGCGGCACTTCGAGATCGAGCGGCGCGGGGCCGGCGACGATGCGCCCGGAGGTGTCGTAGACCGAGCCGTGGCACGGGCAGAGATAACCGTTGTCGGTCTTGAGCGGGATGCAGCCTAAATGCGTGCAAATGCCGACGAGAATGAGCCATTGCTTTTGCAGCGCGCCATTGAAAGCGACGACGCGGGAATCGTCAGATTGCGGATCGCGCATCGCTTTCCAATTGGCGGCCTCGGCCTCCTGAATTTCCTTGGCGGTGCGATGGCGAATGAAGACCGGCTTGGAGCGCCACATCACCGTAATCTGCTGGCCTTCGCTGACCGGCGAAAGATCGACCTTGATCGACGACAGCGCGAGCACATCAGCCGACGGATTCATCTGATCGATCAGCGGCCAGGCCACCGATACAGCACCGACAGCGGCAATCGCGCCGGTTGCAATATAAAGAAAGTCCCGGCGCGTCGGCTCGCTTGCTTGCCCAGCCACCATTTGCCAAGTCCTCCGGGGAATTCAGACAGGAAGCTACAGAGACATCAGCCATGAGGCGATGCGCTGCCTCGAGGAAGGCGGGAAATGCTAAGGACCCCAAGGCGATGCGCGCCGTTTTATGGCAGGAAGCTGGCTAGCATGTCCAGCGTGCCTTCGCGTGCGGCAGAATGCCGCCAGAGATGCGGCAGATGAGCGGAATCATGGGGCCGAACAACATGTTGCGCCTTGCGCTTTATCAGCCGGACATCCCGCAAAACACCGGCACGATCTTGCGCCTAGCAGCGTGCCTCGGCGTTGGCGTCGACATCATCGAGCCCTGTGGATTTCCTTGGAGCCTCGCAAGCTTCCGCCGTGCGGGGATGGACTACATCGAGCACGCCGACGTCACCCGGCATTTGGATTGGCCGGCGTTCCGCGCTTCGCTCCGTGGGCGGAAGGTGACCCTTCTCACCACTAAAGCCGAAACGCCTTACTGGACCCATCGCTTCACCGCCGAAGAGACCATTCTGCTCGGGCGTGAGAGCCAGGGCGTACCGGAGGAGGTGCATTCTGTTGTGGATAATCGCCTGCTGATCCCGGTGCGCGCCGAGACGCGTTCGCTCAATGTCGCGCTCGCCGCGGCGATAGTGGTGGGCGAGGCTTTGCGCCAGATCAATGCGTTTCCGGCGTAATCTTCCTCACCTCTCCCTTGATGGGAGAGGCCGGATCGCTAGGGGCGCCATCGAAGGATGGCGCCCCTAGCGATCCGGGTGAGGGTGGGGACAACAGGCGAGTCTTTGTTTCAACCCCTCACCCTAGCCCTCTCCCACAAGGGGAGAGGGGACGAGTAAAGTCGGCAGCCCAAGATTGGATCACGGTTCATGACGTCACCGCCACTTCCCTTCGAGCGCGAGCGCGCCACCGCATCGCAATGGTTCAGATCGCTGCGCGACGAGATTTGCAAAGC
>JBAQHC010000531.1:0-5561 GCA_049288095.1 Alphaproteobacteria bacterium
TATTCCGTGGGCTGAACTTGTTCCCGATGGCATTAGGGCAAGCGGTGTGCCAGACGCGCGGTCCGGCCTAACCAATTGATTCCACTGAGATATGTTATGTTAATGGAAGATTGACCAAAGACCGCCCGGCAAGAGCTGCCGCGTCGGAGGCCGCCGGGCAGGGTCAAATCTGCCGGTTTTTCGCGTCTAATTCTTCGCGTCCAAAAGGAAAGGCCCTCGCGCGTGAAGCGGAGGGCCGAAGTCTCTTCGAGGAGGAACTGAGGTCGAGCGTATTACGCTTGCCTGTCGAGGAAGCGTTGATATTCCTCTGCCATTGCATGCAGTGAATCGAGCGTCATCTGCTGAGGATATTGCTGGACCACCTTGCCGCTGTCCGGGTTGACGAATTTGTAAATGAAACGTTGAATTACATCATCGCGCGAGATGGCGAGGCGCGAATCAAGGGCGACCAAGCGCGAGGCAATTTTGTCGAGCGCTTTGTTGTCGAATTCCTTGCTCTTTGTTTGATCGGCCGTGGACTTCTGCCCCGGCAGCGTCGGCGCTGGAGTAACGGCCTGTCCTGGCAATGCTTGGGCAATTGCGGAATCGCTGGTCGGTGTCGTCGCGCCCGAGGCGGGCAACACTTGCGGCAGACTGGCTGAAACTGCGTCAACCATTGGACCATTACCGGTAGGACCGGCACCTCTGCTCTCTCTTTCGCGCCCCCCTGCCTCTCTGAATGGAGCGCGCGCTTTATTGTTCGTCTGCGATCAAATTGCGGTGAGCTCGAGGCGGGCGGGCGCCCGCCTCGAACCATGGGCTTCCTCTTACCGGAAGAGGCCGAGCAGGATCTGCGGCGCCGAGTTGGCGATCGACAGAGCTTGCACGCCAAGCTGCTGTTTGACCTGCAACGCCTGCAACTGGGCACTCGTCTTGGCAAGATCCGCATCGACGAGGTTGCCGATACCAGAGGTCAAGGCATCCGACAGCTGCGAAACGAATGTCGAGTGAATGCTGAGCTTCTTCGAGCTTGTACCCAGCTTCGCTAGAGCGTTATTGACGTTGTGCAGCGAAGTATCGACCGCAGCTGCCGCGGCCGAAGCCAGGGCTTGCGTCGAGATCGACAGGTTCGCCGTGATCGTCACGATCGACTGACCCAAAGACAGGTTGGCAGCTGAGACCGTGATGTGGTTCTTCGCATCTGCGCTCGCCAGAGCGGCGATCTGGAAGGTTGAGCTGTCAATGATGTTGACGCCATTGAAGCTCGCGTTCTTTACGATCGTGCTGATCTGATCGCGGAGTGCCGTGAAGTCCTCGCTCAAAGCCTTGCGGCTCGTAGTGTCGATTGAAGTATCAGAAGCCGCAACGGCCTTCTGCTTCATCTCGACGAGGATGTTCGAGATCGCGGTGCCGGCGGAGTTCGCCACATCGACGACGTTCGTGACGTTGTTGAGCGAGTCGGTAACGGCCGCCAAGCCGCCGACCTGCGAACGCATGTTCTGGGCAATGGCAAACACGCCGCCATTGTCCATGGCGTCGGCTACTTTGAGGCCGGAGTTGATCTGTTTTTGAACCATCTGCAACGTGGTTTGCGTTGCGTTCAGGTTCTGGAGCGCGACCATGGCGCCGGCATTGGTATTCAATGACACTGTCATTTCTTGAGTACTCCCGTTCTCGGTTGTCTCAGCAGACCTTCTGGCTGCGGGGACTTCTGTCCCGGCGGGTACAAGGGCAATCAACGTGCCAAAGGAGATGCATCTTCCGCGTTAACACTCGCGCCTCAGGCGAGCGGTCAAAAACAAGCGAAAGGAAGAGCGCGCCATTTACCAAGTTTACCCGGCAGAAATTGCCGAGGCGGCAAACTTGACCCGGCAAAACGTGCCGAGGGCGGCAAAAGCTGCCGCGTTGGAAACTATAAAAACGGCAGAAAGATTGGATTTTAGTGAATTAGGCGAGCGCGCCCGGCACGACCGGCGGCGCGCTGCTCGCAGCCTCATTTCGAGGCGCAAGGCCTTCCATGATCGTGCGGTTGATGTCGATCAGGGGCTCAAGCTCGGCGTTCTCTCGCATCACGGTGCTCGTATAGCGGCTCACCCACAGGCTGAGCGAAACGATCTGCGCGCGCAGCGTTTTTGCCAGCTGATTGGTTTCGTCCGCACAGTCAATCGCCAGCGTCGACCACAGCTCGCGGTTGCGGGCTAGGGCCGAAATCAGGCGCTGATCGGTTCGCGGCAGATCTTTGGTGTTGATGAGAGCCGATGTAATTTGCGCGAACAGGCGATATTCAGTGTCCCGTGGATTGGCGAACTTCTTCTGTGTTTGTTGGTAGGCCTTGAGGGACATAGCTCAGCCTCTCGTCCTCATACGCAAACAACTTCTTAGCGTGAATGAGCGCTCGATAGTACTCTCCACGCATTACTTCTTTGCTTATCATAACGCAGGTTGTCAGCACTTCTGGGTTGGCAATGACTTGCATGAATTCGGTCATTCTGAGGGCGAATTCATCGTAATAGGTCTCGTGATTTTCGGCATCGAGATACATCATCATGATCGGGAAATAGATGCGGCGCGTCGGTGTCGTGACCTCCTCAACCTGAAGAATTTCTTTCTCGCGCAGGATAGCCGCTTGATTCTGCACGACGAGCGTCGCGCGCTTGTCGCCATTCGCCACGACAGCGCCGTTGATTACGAATTTTTCACCCGGCTTCAACGAAAGCTTAAGCGGCATGGCGTGCTCCTCGTTCACGGCAATTGAAGCGATTTTGGTTGCCGTTGATTAATTTTCCGTCTCGAAAGAGCGATATGCGTTCGGTGAGCGCGCTCTCATGTTTAGCCGCATCTTAATGCCCGCGCGTATTCACTCGTAAGCCCGATCAAGGACACGTCATGACCAACGCGCAGATCCCGGCCCCTTTCGATGCACATGCGATTGGACCTGCCGAGCTTCCGTCCAAAGGCCGTACGCTCTCGCATCTGAGCGAGCGTCTGGTCGCGGCCAATTCCAAAGCCGACGCAAAGCACGAGGCCAAGAACCGCAAGATCATCAAACTATTGCGCAAAGCGCTCGAAGAGTTTCGTGGCGACAATTATCCGGAGTGCTGCAAGCTCGCGCTTGAGGCGCTCGATATCGATTCCGAGCATCCGCAAGCCAATCACGTGATGGCGGTTGGCCTCGAGCGGATCGGCGAGCTCTCGAAATCGATCACCTTCTTTGAGCGCGCGATGGAGCGCGACCCCAACGACAACGAAATCTCCTTCAATCTCGGGCTCGTCGCCTGGCGCCTGCAAATGATGGATGCCGCCGAGCGGCTGTTCCGAATCTATGTCGATAAAGTCCCGGGCAGCACCGAAGGCTACAACAACCTTGCAGGCGTTCTGCGCGACCGAAACAAATATGATGCCGCGGTCGAGATTCTGCGGAGCGCGCTCATGCGCTATCCGGAAGATCCACAGCTCTGGAACTCACTCGGAACAGTCGTTCTCGAGACCGGACAAATGCAGGAAGCACTGACCTTCTTTCAGGAAGCCGCGCGTCTCAAACCGGATTTCGCTCGTGCGCATTACAATATCGGCTATCTCTACAACCACACAGGACCCTACGATCTCGCGCTTCAATGCTACGAGAAGGCGATGGCATTGCCATTCGCGCCGGAGGACCGTGCCGAGTCTGAGCATGCGCGCGCGCTCGCCCTTCTGCTGCTTGGGCGCATCGAGGAAGGCTTCAAGCAATGGGCGGTGCGCAACGATCCGCGCTTCAGGGCTGCGCCCGTCTACGGCTTCCGTTTGCCGTTGTGGAAGGACGAACCGCTCGAGGGCAAGCGTATTCTCCTCGTCGCCGAGCAGGGCCTGGGCGACGAGATCATGTATGGCAATGCCATTCCCGACATTGTCAAGGAAGTCGGCCCCGACGGCAAAGTCTGCATCGCATGCGACCAGCGCCTCGTCACGCTCTTTGCGCGGAGCTTTCCGAACGCGATCGTCGGTCCGCACTCCGGCATGTCGCACAACGGAAAGATGGTGCGCGGCGTTGTGTGGCTCAGCAAAGTGAGCCCTATCGATTATTGGGCGCCATTCGGCGATCTGCTTCAATACCGCCGCAAGCGCATTGAAGATTTTGCAAACAAGCCGCCGCTGCTCCAGGCCGATCCGGAGCGTGTTGCATTTTGGCGTGCACGGCTCGAGGCGCTTGGGCCGGGCCCTTATGTCGGTATTTCCTGGAAGAGCCTCGTGATGAGCGGCCGGCGCCAAAAGTTCTATACGCCGATCAAGCAGTGGGGTCCGGTTCTGAAAGTCCCCGGCGTCAAGTTCGTCAACTTGCAATATGGCGATTGCGCCGCGGACATTGCGGAAGCCGAACAGCGGTTTGGCGTCAAGATCCACAATTTCGAGGATCTGGACATCAAGAACAATCTCGACGACAACGCGGCGCTCTGTTCCGCGCTCGACCTTGCGATTTCGGCACCCAATGCGGCGGCGCAAATCGTCGGCGGCGTCGGCACCGAAATCTGGTATATCGCCATCAACACGATCTGGCCGCAGCTCGGCACCGATCATGTGCCTTGGTATCCCAAGACGCGGATATTCGAACCCAAGGCCTATGGCGATTTCGACGATGGGCTTGCGCAGGCGGCCACCGCGCTCGCTGAATGGTCGGGCCAAAAGCGTGCCGCCGCTTGACGCACCCAGGCTCGCGCCACCTGGAGCCTTCATGATCAGCTAATCATAATCTTTGCCGAATGTTCATTCGTGTGACCGACGATCGGAACGAGCTCAAGCACGCTGCGAGGCAATTCCATGGCACAGGCTCTTCGTTCGACGAATTGCGGCATCGCCGCTATCCGTCCGCGACATGTGTTCAACCTGATGAAGCCTCAGGCTGGCAACACGGTTTTCCAGGCGATCCTGCCCACCATCAATGACGGGCGCGGCGGCCTGACATTTCTTGAGACCGCAATTGTCGTGGCGCTCCTAAAGATCACAAATCCGAAAGCCATCTTCGAGTTCGGCACATTCATGGGTGCAACGACCATCACGCTCGCCATGAACAGCCCGGACAGTGCGCGGATCACCACGCTCGACATCGCCCCGGAAGAGCTTGCAAAGATTCAGCTTAAGGATGCAAGCGCCAAATCAGCGGCCGAGGAGGATAATGCGATCCGCGATCTCAGCGCGCAGCAGAGCGGCATAATCATCGATCAGGCGGATAGCGCCGCCAAGGCGAAGATCACGCGCATATGGCAAAACAGCTTAACCTTGGATACCGAACAGCGCGGCTATCGGCGCAACTTCGATTTCATCTTTGTCGATGGCGGCCACGACTATCGGACCGTGAAGAACGACACCGAAAAGGCGCTCGAAATGATGAGGAGCGATCATTCGATCATTGTTTGGCACGATTTCAACTCGGCGCTTCATGCCGGCGTCAAGCAATATGTCTCTGAGTTCGCGAAGGATCGCCGGGTCATGCATGTTGGTGACACGATGATCGCGTTCTATTGTCCCGGCATCGAGCAAAGCTTTTCGTGAATTGTTGACCCAAATCCCCCCTCCCCCTGCGGGAGGGGGTTAGGGGGAGGGGTGCA
>JBAQHC010000532.1:0-2164 GCA_049288095.1 Alphaproteobacteria bacterium
ACGTTAGATAGAGCGTCGTGGAACATGCGCAAGGGGTCGGACTTGGCCTTTTTCTCCATCTGATCAAGCGCGCCATAAACAATCGACTCCGCGACCGACTTCTTGCCGGTGTACATCAGCGAGTTCATGAATTTGGTCAGCACAAGATCCCCGAACTTCGGATCGGGATTGATTTCGCGCTTTTCGGCTCGGCGGCGGCGTGACATGGGCGGTCCTTATTTCGGTCTCTTGGCGCCATAGAGCGAACGGCGCTGGCGGCGCTTCGTTACGCCCTGGGTGTCCAAGACACCGCGCAAGATATGATAGCGAACGCCCGGCAGGTCCTTCACGCGGCCGCCGCGGATGAGCACGACGGAGTGCTCCTGCAAATTGTGGCCTTCGCCCGGGATGTAGCTGACGACTTCATACCCGTTCGTTAACCGTACTTTGGCGACCTTGCGCAGGGCGGAGTTCGGCTTCTTTGGTGTGTTGGTGTAAACGCGCGTGCACACCCCGCGCTTTTGCGGGTTGTTTTGGAGCGCCGGAACCTTGTTCCGCACCTTCTTCGGCACTCGCGGCTTGCGAATAAGCTGTTGTACCGTTGGCATTCGCCTTGGCTCTCCTCGCCACAAAATACGCGCGCGGCCGCCCGCCTTAGGAGGGCGCGACCCACGCACCAGCTCACGACCAATTCCCTTCTTCGGCAGCGTTTGGCGAAAAGCCACTGCCTGCCCTCCAAAGGAGGCGCCCTTCTAGGCTCTGAGTCGTCCCCCGTCAAGCATTTCTGACCACGCAAAAAGCGGGTTGGATCGGCTCGGCCCAGCCGGTGGGCAAGCGCCGCCGCACAGTCAAGAACGCAAGGGCCATTGGACCCGCCTTGACAGCGCGGCCCGCCACACGATTCAACCATGGCAATCTAACTCGTGCCGGCTTGCCAGTTCTGCGGCTCGCGCCTGTCGACGGCGCTGGAGAGCAAGGCTCCAAGCCGGCAGGAACCTAAGTCGGACAAAGGGAGTGACCCATGACAATCAACATGTATCAGGCAAGCGTGCCGGTATTCACCCAGATGCTCGGGAGCCTCCAAGGCATCCTGAAGAAGGGCTTGGCCCATGCCGAAGCCAAGAAATTCGACCCCTCGGTCCTTATCAACGCCCGGCTCGCGCCCGATATGCACCCGCTCAACCGCCAGGTCTTTATTGTCACCGACCAGGCCAAGGGCGGCGCGGCCCGGCTGTGCGGCCAGGAACCTCCGGTTTATCCGGACACCGAGACGACCTTCGCCGAGCTCGATGCGCGCATCAAAAAGACGCTCGACTTGGTGAAGAGCTTCAAGCCCGAGCAGTTCAATGGCTCGGAGGACCGCGACATCAACCTGCAATTCGGCCCCAACAAGGTGACGTTCAAGGGCCTGCCCTTCCTCTTCCACATCACCTTGCCGAACCTCTTCTTCCACACCACGACCGCCTACAACATCCTCCGCCATAACGGCGTTGATGTCGGCAAGCGTGATTTCCTCGGCACGTTCTGAAGACGAGCGCCACCGGCAACCGGCCAGGCTTGAAGAACTGGCGGAGTTCTGCGGTTTATCAAAACCGCGAAAACTTTTTTCTAACCTGCGAGTGAATTTGCGAATGTCATTTCGCTTCACTCGCGAGCGCCAATAAGGCGCCATCCACGCAATTGGTGCGTGCACGGATGAAATTCAAGAGGGCTAGCCACCGCTGAGGGCCTGAACGATTTGCACGCTGTCGCCTGGGCCGAGCGCGTGCGCGAGATTGAAGGTCTGCACGCCATTGACGAAGAAGCGCATGTGGCGGCGCATCTTGTCCTGCTCGTCTACCATGCGGAAGCGCACACCCGGAAATTGCCGGTCGAGATCGAGCAACACCTCAGCGAGCGTTGCGCCTTTGGCCTCGACCTCCGGCTTCTCCGTGTACGAATAAAGCGGGCTCGGGATCAAAACCTTCACATCGATTTCCATTTTCTGATCCCCTCTCCCCTTGCGGGAGAGGGCTAGGGTGAGGGGTTGAATCAAAGACTCAACTTTAACTCCGGCACCCCCACCCGAAACGCCGTCATCCTGAGCGCCTTTTTGCGTGCTTCCGCCTTCGCCGAGGCTACGGCGGACCAGCACACTTACTTGACCGCCGAAGCTTCAGCGGAGGCGGTCGAGGCTCGCTACGCT
>JBAQHC010000533.1:0-9585 GCA_049288095.1 Alphaproteobacteria bacterium
ACCCAAATCTGACGCTGGCTTAAACAGATCATGTCTTCCTAGGCGCTCGCACATTTCTCGCGACGCGGCTTGGAGAGTGACCATGGCCGAAACAGCTAACGCCGGCGAACGCATTTTACTGCACGCCATCGCCGATCTTGGAGCGCTCAAAGTGATTGGGCCGCGCGGGGTCGAGTGTGCCGGCACGCCGGTGCGCGCCATCAAAGAAGGGCGCATCGTTTCGCTCGTGAGCATGGCGCCCGAGCCGATCAAACTGCCGCGCTGGCTCGACTGGCTGCCGCGGCCCTCTGCGCCGAGCGCGCTTCCGGTCGGCGCGGCGCTGTCTTCGCTTCTGCCCGTGCTGCCGGTCGGACCGGGCACCGTATTTGAGAACGAGGAGCGGCTCCGTCAAATGCTGCTTGCGCGCGAGAGCGAGATCGCGAGCTTCGTCACCGATCATTCGCGCTACGTCGAGTGCGACCTCGCGGCGGGCTTTCGCGTTGAAACGGCACGCGCCGATCTTGCGGCAAGCCGGCAGGTCGGCTTGCTCAACGCCGAGACCGAAAGCGAACGCCAACTGGTTCGGCATTCGCTTGATCAAGCGATCGCCGGACGCCGCGGCACGTTTCTCGCGCGGTTGCGGCGCCGTGTCATGGATCATGCAGCCGACATCGTCGTGCATGAGATGGATGAGGCGACTGGCGCAATGCGGCACACGATGCTCATCCCGCGCGAAATCAGAGCCGAATTTCGCTCCTCGCTTCTTGCGCTCGCCGAGGATGCGGGCGCCGGTTCATGGCTGCGGCTCGGCGCCTATCGTCCGCCGATCAGTTTTCGCCGGCTCGAAATTTCCAGTGCAAGCGAAGGGGAGGTCAGCGCCGCGCGCGCCAAGCTCGGCATCGAAGAGACGGCGGACCGCACCGCGATCCGAGTCGCTTATGAGCGCACGCTCGAGCGCACTTATGCGAATGACACGCAGGAAGAGCAGCGCATGCGGATCGCAAGCCTGGAACGTTCCTTTGGTCTCTTGAGCCTTGTCGCCGAGGGGCAAATGAAAGCAACGCGCGAGCCGGTCGCCAAGTTCGATGCCGCGGCCCTCAAATCCACTTGGCTCTTGCAACTATGTACGCATGATCTCGCGGATCGGGCAGCTTAGCCTTATTTTCGTCCGGACACTGACTGATAATCCGTCAGGTTTTTTGCCTAAATGCGCCGCGTTCTTTTGCGCGTCGGCTCAACTCTCGTGTATTTAGAGAGGACAAATCGGGCGCGAAAACGCCCAGTCATCCCTCTGACCAACAAAAACAGCAATGGGGAGGTGTCATGTTGGAGGAACGTACTCCAGAGCTCATCGAGCGGATCTTCTGGTCGACCTACAGAGGTTGCGCGAGCTACAGCTTGAATCCGGCGCAGTGGGCGGCGCTCAGATTCTTCGCTGATCCGAGTATCGATAAGAAGACGTCGAGCGAGTTCGCAAAATTCCATCAGACGACGCGCGGCACAGCGAACCAGACGGTACTCGCGCTTATTCGCAAGGGCTATTTGAAGCGCGATGTCTCGCCTAACGACCATCGCTCGAAGTCCGTAAGTCTGACGCAGTCGGGCATGGAAGCGCTGAAGCGCGATCCGATCCGGCCGCTGTCGGACGTGATCGATCGCCTGGAGCCCGGTGAGCGTGACCGGCTCGTGCATCAGCTCAAGCATGTTTATGAGCGCTTGCGGGTCGCGCAGCACGCCGCGAATTAGGCGGTCGGCCTTTGTCCCCTCTCCCCTTGAGGGAGAGGGTTAGGGTGAGGGGTTGAGTCAATGACTCTTATTCAACTCCGCCGCCCCCACCCGCCTGCGCGGCCGTAGCCATACGAATCTTTATAGTGAGACCCGCTTCGGCGAGGCGAAGGCCCGAAATGCTCTGCATTTCGACCTCCCCACAAGGGGAGGTTTTTCTGATTAGCCAGACTCCACGCGGTCAACGCTTTCGAGCGCGACGTCATAGCCCCAAAGCCGGCGCACATGCGCAATTGTTTGCTCTTCGAGCTTGGGGTCGAGCGGCACGCCGTTGTGCCGCACATGCAGCAAGGTCAGCTTGCGATCGCCTTTGAGATCCGCGCGCAGCGCCTGCACATTGGGCTCGCGCTGGCCGACATCGTACATTTCGGCAAGGCGCTGGCGCACGCGCCGATAGCCGCTCTCGTCGTGGATGGCAGTGACTTTGTAATTCGACTCTTCGTCGGGATCCTTGAGCGCGAACAGGCGAAAATCGCGCATTATGCGCGGTGAGAGATATTGCAGGATGAAGCTCTCGTCGCGGAAGTTCGCCCACGCATCCTTTAGAACGCCGCGCCAATCGCCGTTGCCCGCAAATTGCGGAAACCACTCCATGTCTTCTTGCGTGGGCGAAGTCGCAATGCGCCGGATATCCTCCATCATTGCATAGCCGAGCGCATAAGGATTGAGGCCCGAATAGCGCGGATCATCGAAGCCGGGCTGAAACACCACGCTCGTGTGGCTGTGCATGAATTCGAGATAGGCGCCATCGGTGATGAGGCCGCGCTCATGCAGCTCGGTCATGATGTAATGGTGGACGAAGGTGGCGCAGCCTTCATTCATCACTTTGGTCTGTTTCTGCGGATAGAAATATTGTGCGACATTGCGCACGATGCGGATGATCTCGCGCTGCCAGGGCCGTAACACCGGGCTCTTCTTCTCGAGGAAATAGAGAAGGTTTTCCTCCGGCAGCTTGATGTCCTTGAGGAGATCGATGTCATCCTCGTCGGTCTCTTCTTCGGCCTGCTCATTCGCTGCTTGCGGCAACGTGCGCCAGATATCGTTGAACGTCTCCTGGTCATAGTCCAGGCGCCTGCGCAGCTTGTCCCGCTGCGCCTCGTCCGAAAGCTTGGGCGGGCGCGCATAGCGAAACACGCCTTGATCCATCAGCGCATGCGCGGAATCGATGATGGATTCGACGGCCTCGAAGCCATATTCCTCCTCGCATTTCGCGATATAGCGTTTGGAGAAATTGAGATAATCGAGAATGGCTTCGGCGTCGGTCCACTGCCTGAAAAGATAATTGTTCTTGAAGAAGTGATTGTGCCCGAAACCCGCATGCGCCATGACGAGCGTCTGCATCGTCATCGTGTTTTCTTCCATGAGGAAGTTGATGCACGGGTTCGAGTTGATCACGATCTCGTAGGCCAGGCCCGACCAGCCCTTGTTGTACATGGTCTCTTCGCGCGCGAAGATCTTGCCGAACGACCAATGATTGTACATGAGCGGCATGCCGTGGCTCGAATAAGCGTCCAGCATCTGCTCGGTCGAGATGATCTCGATCTGATTTGGGTAGACCGAAAGCCCGAGATCATTGAGCGCGATGTCCTCGATCGCGTCATAGACGCGCTGCAGCGTATCGAAATCCCACTCGGCGCCTTCAAACAAAGGCTTGCTGGCGCGCGGTCGCTTTTGGGCCGGTGAATTCATCAGCCTTGCGCCTTCTCTTCCTTGCGCGCGAACAGCTCGCGGAACACCGGGAAAATATCGCTCGGCTTGGCGATGCGCTTGGTCGCAAAATTATCCCACGCCTTCTGCACAGTGCGGTAAGAGCGCCAAAGCTCCGCGCCGGCCTCTTCATCGGCGAACACTTCCATCTCGCGCTCATCGAGAATTTCGATATAGGCATAATATTGGCAGCGCGGCATGATCTCGTCATTGAGGAGCTCGACGCAGCGCTGCGCATCGCCAGCTTGCGTGTAGCCGTCGGAAGCTTGCGCCGCATAGACGTTCCATTCAGCGGTGGAATAGCGCTCCTTCCAGATCTTCAGCATCTCCTCGAGCGCGGTTGAAACGATCGTGCCGCCCGATTGGCGCGAGTAGAAAAACGTCTCCTCATCCACCTCTTGCGCCAAATGCGTGTGGCGAATGAAGACGAGATCGACGCGCTCATAGCGCCGCTTCAAGAACAAGTGCAAGAGAATATAGAAGCGTTTGGCGAGATCTTTCTCGCGCTCGCCCATCGAGCCCGATACGTCCATCAAGCAGAACATCACCGCCTGGCTGGTGGGGATCGGCTGTGGCTCGAACGAGTTATAGCGCACATCGATCGGATCGATATAAGGCACCCATTTGGTGCGTCTATTGAGCGCTTCAAGCTCGGCAAGGATGCGCTTTTTCTCTTCGATTTCCTCGGTGGTCGGCTGGGATTTTGATTCAAGCTCGAACAGCCGCTCCTTGAGCGCCGTGAAATCCTGCTCGCGCGGACGCTTGAGCGCGAGGCGCCGCCCGAACGAATTGCGCATCGTGCGGATGAGATTGATGTTGTTCGGTGTGCCCGAGGTTGTGACGCCGGCGCGACGATAGGCAAAGGTCGTCACTTCCTTGAGGTCGGTCTTCACAAGATTGGGCAGCTCGAGATCTTCGAAGAAGATGTCGAGCACCTCATCCTGCGTGAGGGTGAAGGTGAACTCGTCCTCGCCCTCACCCGAGGTCGAGGCATCCTTGCCGGAGCCGCCCTGGCCTTGGCGCGGCTTCTTGATCTCATCGCCCGGCATGAACTCTTTATTGCCGGGCACCACCCATTCGCGCTCGCCGCCCGTGCGCGAATGGCGGAACGAGGGCTCGCTCGTCGATTTCGACGGGATCGAGATTTTCTGGCCTTTCTCGAAATCGGAGACCGAGCGATCCTTCAGCGACTTCTGCACCGCCTCGCGGATTTGGGCTCGCGCGCGCCTGAGAAAGCGCTGGCGATTGCCGAGGCTCTTGCCCTTGGGGTTCAGCCGCCGATCGATGAAGTGGTAGGACATGAATCTAGCGAATGGCGAATGGCGAATAGGGAATAGATATAACACTCCGGCCTAAACCAGCCATTCTATTCGCTACTCCCTACTCGCTATTCGCCGGTCAGCCGGCCTTGTTAACCCGCATATACCATTCGACGAGGCGCCGCACCTGCCGCTCGGTATAGCCGCGGGCAAGCATGCGGTTGACGAAGTCGTGGTGCTTCTTCTCGGTCTCGGTGTCCTTCTTGGATTCGAAGGAGATGACCGGCAGAAGATCCTCGACCTGGCTGAACATGCGCTTCTCAATCACCGTCCGGAGCTTTTCGTAAGAAGTCCAGGCCGGGTTCTTGCCGTTATTGGCGGCGCGGGCGCGGAGCGTGAACTTCACGACCTCGTTGCGGAAATCCTTGGGGTTGGCAATGCCGGCCGGCTTCTCGATCTTCGACAACTCGCTGTCGAGCGTCGTGCGGTCAAGGAGCTGCCCGGTATCGGGATCCTTGAAGTCCTGATCCTCGATCCACGCATCGGCATAGGCGATATAGCGGTCGAAGAGGTTTTGGCCGTACTCGCCGTAGCTTTCGAGATAGGCTTTCTGGATCTCCTTGCCGATGAACTCGGCGTAGCGCGGCGCCAGCTCGGTCTTGATGAACTCGAGATATCGCTTCTCGGTGTCATCCTGCATTTGCTCGCGGCGAATCGCCATCTCGAGGATGTACATGAGATGGACGGGGTCGGCGCCGACTTCGAGCGTGTCGTAGTTGAAGGTCTCCGAGAGCACCTTGAACGCAAAGCGCGTCGAGATGCCGGTCATGCCTTCGTCGATGCCGGCTGCATCGCGATATTCCTGAACGGTTTTCGCTTTCGGGTCGGTGTCCTTGAGCTTCTCGCCGTCATAGACGCGCATCTTGGAGTAAACGTTGGAATTCTCGTGCTCCTTCAGGCGCGTCATCACTGAGAAGCGCGCGAGCATGGTCAGCGTCTCGGGCGCGCAAGGCACTGTGCCGAGCTCGCTCTCATGCAGAAGCTTCTCGTAGATCTTGGTCTCCTCGGTCGTGCGCAGGCAGTAGGGCACGGTGACCACGGAGATACGGTCGAGGAAGGCCTCGTTGTTCTTGTTCGCCTTGAACATCTGCCATTCGGCTTCGTTCGAATGCGCCAGGATGATGCCGCTGAACGGGATCGGCCCAAGGGTTTCGGTGCCGACATAATTGCCTTCCTGGGTCGCGGTCAGCAGGGGATGCAAGACCTTGATCGGTGCCTTGAACATCTCGACGAATTCGAGAAGGCCCTGATTGGCGTGACACAAACCGCCCGAATAGGAATAGGCGTCGGGGTCGTTCTGCGAATAATGTTCGAGCTTACGGATATCGACCTTGCCGACGAGCGTTGAGATATCCTGGTTGTTCTCATCGCCCGGCTCGGTCTTGGAAATGCCGATCTGGCGCAGCTTGGAAGGAAAGAGGCGCACGACCTCGAATTTCGAGATGTCGCCCTCGAACTCATCGAGCCGCTTCACTGCCCACGGGCTCATCACCAGATTCTTCATGCGGTGGCGCTCGATATTGTATTTCTCTTCGAGCAGCGCCTGCAATTCGGGAGTGCGGAAAAGTCCGAGGGGGGTTTCGAACACCGGCGAAACGCGATCGCCCGCTTTGAGCACATAAATCGGATTCTTCTCCATGAGCTCCTTGAGGCGCTCGGCAAGCGAGGATTTGCCGCCGCCGACCGGGCCGAGGAGATAGAGAATTTGACGGCGCTCTTCGAGGCCCTGAGCTGCGTGCTTGAAATAGCCGACAATGCGCTCGATCGTGTCTTCCATTCCGTAGAAGCCATCGAAATGCGGGTAGCGCTTGATCGTTCGATTGAAGAAGATTCGAGAGAGACGCGGATCGCGCGATGTATCGACGAACTGAGGCTCGCCGATCGCTGCGATCATGCGCTCCGCCGATGACGCATACATCATCGGATTGTCGCGCGCGGCGAGCAGATAGTCCCGAAGGCTCATCTTCTCCTGGCGCTCGCGCGCATAGGTCGACGAGAACGCTTCGAAAATGTCGAGCTTCTCTTTGGTGTCAGCGATGCTCATCCTTCAACCCTTTCCCCGCAGAGCCGTCATAACCAGTTTTTCACCCAAAGAGTGAGAATTGGTTAAGGGCGCAAAAAGCACTGGCCGCCGTCGAAATCGGCGCTTCGTCTGCCCTGCTGAATGGCGTCCATCGCTCGCTTCGAGCCTCAGGACCAATGCCTCGCACGTGCCGGAATTTATTGTCTTGGTAATATGCGCGACCGTCCGGACTACTGGGCCTTCCACCCAACGCCGGCAGCCTCGCGGTGCTACTCCGGAAGCCTGGTCGCACGACACGTCTTGACCAACTCCTCGGCTGCAAATCAACAGCACGAACCAATCCTACTAGCGGATCTGTGCGCCAGAAAGGCAATTCTCAAGCGCGCACGCGATATTTCATGGGTAGAATATGGCGTGACGCAGATCTTCAAACACTTTTCGCTCGGCCGGAGACGCGCAACCGGCGAAAAAAATGTTGTCCCGCGAGGCAGTTATCGCCGCGGCGGTGAACAAGGTGAAAGCTTTTTCATCATCCGCCGATGGAAATATATTGCGTTGACAATTCGCCGCATGATTGTCTTCTGGGTGTCTTACTTAGCGTTCTCGCGGCGAAATGGCGCCGCAATTGTGGCGGACTGATTCGTGAGGCTTTGATGGAGCCGCGCCAGCACGATCAATTGGCGCCGATCATTAGATCGGCTCGAATAAGCGACGCCAAGCGCATGGCCGAGGTTTATATCGGTGCCTGGCGCGATGCCTATCCAATTCTCTTGCCGGCACGCACGCTCGCGCATATGTCGGTCGGGCGCTGGACCCAGCAATTCTCATCGTCAATCGCGCGTGGGCGCGAGATCGTTCTTGTCGCGGAGGATCAGCGCCAGGGCGTCGTTGGGCTCGCAACCGGTGGTCCAGCGCTTGATCGCGGCGTCATCGCCGACGCGCGCGGCGCATGCGAAATCTTTTCGCTTTACGTCTCAGCCGATTACGCGGGCCGTGGCGCCGGCTCAGGGCTTCTACGTAACATGCTACGTCAATTTGCGGATCGCGGCGCGCCGGCTGCTTTCGCCTGGATGTTGCGGGGCAATCCCTCGCGCTTCTTCTACGAACATATGGGCGCTAAGCTCGTCGCCGAAAAGACCGAGCGGCGCTTTGGCGAGATCATTCGCCTCGAGGCGTATGCCTGGGCCGATTTGCACGAGATCCGTTCTCGCCGGCGCTTGCATTGATGCCGTCTTGCGCGACCTGTGCGATCTGCAGCCGTGAGATGCCGTGGCGCGTTTTCGCCCAATAGAATGGGCGGCTTGCAAAGCTCCCTAATGCCTTGAGCGCCGCAAACGAGATTAAGAACCAATAGAGCGGCATCGACACCGCGTTGAGCGCGAGCACGAGGCGCCCTTGGCCTTTGAATTGCGGCGACAGCGCGGCGATCACGCCGCTCAACATCGCGCTCCCATTGCCGGCGATGAGCACGAGGATCGTGAAGGGCCAAAGCAGCGGCGCCCAGGGGACATAGGGCAGACGAACGCCGCAAAGCCCAAGGATGAGCACCGCCCAAAACGCAAGGTGCAGAAGCGCCGATACAAAGGCGCCGCCGATGAGAAGCTGAAAGCTTATGAAGCCGCCAAGGCCAAGCTCGCGCAGAAGCCGCCACGGCGCGCGCATATGGACGAGCCAGGTTTGCAAATAGCCTTTGAGCCAGCGTGAGCGTTGGTGCAGCCAATTGCCGAGCTCGCAATTGGCCTCCTCGGCCGTATTTGAGGCGATCACGCGGACGCTGGCGTGACGGCGCGCGAGCCGCATCCCGATGTCGGCGTCCTCGGTCACATTGAACGCATCCCAGCCGCCAATCGCCTCAAGCGCCGAGCGGCGGAAATGGTTCGATGTGCCCCCCAACGGCACGGGCAAGCGGAATCGGGCAAGGCCGGGCAGCATGAAGCTGAACCACTGTGCGAACTCGATGGCGAATTGGCGGGTCAGCCAATTCTCTGGCGCATTGTAGAAGGTCAGCCGCGCTTGAACGCATTGCGTGCCGGGATGCGCCTCGAACGCGGCGAGCGCGCGCAAGAGCTGCTCAGGATCCGGACGATCCTCGGCATCGTAGAGCGAAACAAACTCGCCACGCGCGAAAGCAAGGCCGAAATTGCAGGCTTTCGGCTTGGTGCGCGGGATGCGGTCGGGCACGGTCAGAATGCGAAAGCGCGAATCGAGCGCGAGCGTGCGGGCGGCACTCAGGGTTTTGGAGTCGCTTTCTTCAAGCAGCAGCAGGATGTCGAGCTTGGTGGCCGGATAGCGGAGCGCGGACAGCGCGGTTACGATTTGCGGCAACAGCACAGCTTCATCGCGCAAAGCGACGAGAATCGAATAGGCCGGCAATTCGCGCTGCGGCGCTGCCGACACGCCGAAGTCGAGTGCCTTCCTTGGCATCGTAAGGCCGGCGATCGTCAGCACCAGCCGATACGTCATGATCGTAAGAAAGAACGCGCCAGAGGCTAAGCTTGCGAGGGCGAAGCTCTCGCCGGGTGCACGCCAGAACGCGAATGCCAAAAGCACGCCAAGGGTTGCGAGCCAAGAGCCTTGGAAGAAAGTGATGCCGCCCCGAGCGGAAAGCTCCGGGGCGCGATCGGAAAGATCATGGGTCGCATGCTCGACCACTTCGCCGCCGAGCGCCTCGTTAAGGCCTTCCGTCAGCGTTCGCTCGGTAACGATTTTGATGACGGCCGGTCGGCTGCCGACCCAGTCCTCAGTGGCCGCGTGCGCCGTATACGGATTAAC
>JBAQHC010000534.1:0-6604 GCA_049288095.1 Alphaproteobacteria bacterium
GGCGGAGTCAGACACGCGATCCTCGTTAACCATTCGTTAACCATATCGTCCATAAATGAGAATCGATCCGTGTTTCAGGATCATGACATTCCCATGCGTGCGTAGAACTCCCTAAATGCCCCCCGAAGAGCCGCCCGCCCAAGGCGGCTCTTCACTTTTGCGGTCCGCTCGTTTGAGCCCGCTCAAAGCAATTTGCAATCGACTAAAGACAATCCGGCGGCCCGCTCACTGATTCGCGGGGCCGTTGGAAGTACTTGCGACGTTGGCAGTGAACCCATGCCGAGAGAAAGAGCAGCCAATTGTGCACAACGCTCTCGATTTATATCCGTTTTATGAATGAGCGAGGGGGCTATATTGACACCAGGGAAGAGGTTCAATATCCAACTCCGCGGGGATTCTTCATTAGTTTGTTGGCGTTCGTTCGGCTTGCGTACTCGATCTTGAGTGACAAGGAGCTTTGAACATGACCGAGGCCCGCCTCTCGTCTGGATTTGCGCGCTTAAGAACTGTCCTGCTGGCAACGGCTTCGGCTGCTGCGCTGGCCATGACGGCTGCTTCAGCAGTGGCCGCGCCTCCTGCGGCCAACTCGCTCCCTGGTGCATTTTCCGCGAGCCAGCCGGCGACCTATACCGGTGGACCAAACTTGGCGACGATTACGACCGGCGCGGGCAACGCAGTCTTGCAGTGGGGTGGAACTCCCTTAGCGAATGCGGTTTCCAACCCGAGCATCGGGACGCCTAATCCGGGGTTCAGCATCGGCCAAGGCGCCAGCCTCGCCATCTCTAACGGCAAAGCCGCGTCTTCATCGGTTCTCGTGAACGATCTCACCGGCAATCCGACTCAAATTTACGGCGCGCTCGACGCAAGCAATGTCGGCGGTCCGCTCTATGTCGCTAATGCGAGCGGCATCATCGTTGGCCCGACCGGCAATATCACTGCACCGAGCGCCGGCATCGGCCTTCTGGCCTATCAGATCCCATCCGCCGGATACATTGGAACGGTCAACATCGCGAAAGGCACGCCGGGCGGCAATGTCAGCGTGCAGTACGGTGCGGTCGTCAAAAGCCACTACATTCTTGCTGCCGGCGTGAACAGCGTGAATGTCAGCCTCGGTAGCGCAAGCTGCGTCGGCGGGTGCAGCATCACTGCTATTGCGGGCGGATCATTCAAGACCAATCCGGGCAGCGTGAAGCCGGTGTTTCCGCCGCCGCCGAAGTTTCACTTCCCGTGGTAGGTCACCTCGCAGGGACTGACGCGCCGCGGTTTGCGGCGCGCATGTTTCGGTTGAGAGTGGCAGGCTTTGCATATTTGATCGGCTTCGTGGTCTTGGCAGTGTAGATCGGCCGCTGATCGGACGTGCATGGCAGTCTTTGTTCCGCCCCCGGAGACGCCCCAAGTCGCCCTATACAACGCGCCCGATTATGATATCGGGTTGACTGCAGAGAGCCATTTTCTTTTCAACGGCGGCAAAGTTTCGCTTCCGCGGTCGCGAACGCTCAAAGTGGTCGAGTACAATCCGCCCGATTACGGCGCAGTGCCGATCGCGGTGCAAAGCCACGCCTATCACTACATTGTCACTGGCAACACGCTGATCCCGCCGCTCGAGATCACGCGCGCGCTCGTTGCCGCAACGACGCCGAAATCGGCGATTGCGGCGCTGATGAATGAGTATAAGCACCGGGATTACCCGCTCGCCGGAATAACCGGCGACGTTGACGTTGACGGCAAGACGGTTCGCATTTTTGTCTTCGAAGGAATGATCACCGAGGTGAAAGCGCCCAAGGGCATGGGCTGGTTCTTTCACGGTCTGTCCTGGCGCAAGGATCTCCACAGTCGCGAAATTACGCGCAAGCAGCTGCTCGCCAATGCCGCGGCGGCGCGCGCAGGCAAGACGCTCGAGGTCAACATATCTCCAAGCACCAATCCGGGCGGCTCGACATTAAGCGTCAGAACATCTCCGGTTGCGGATTATTCCCCGCTAACGGCCTCGCTCAGCTTTGGCAATTACGGAAGCCGCTACGCGAGCGGTTATATCGCCGGCGCAGATGCGGCCCTCAACCTCGCTCACGGAGTTCAAGTTACGGCGGACTACATGAAAGGCCTGTCCGGCCTGACGGAAATAAGCCGAGGCAGCCGCTATTCTCAAGCCGGCTTTGGCGCTTCAGTCGTCACACCTTATGGAATCTACGGCATAACGGCGAGCTTCATCTCTTTTCGCTTGGGCGATGCAACTTTCCCGCTCAATCCGAGTGGAAATGTCGACACTTTCCAATTGAGCGGCACGCAGCTCGTTTACGCGGATGACGCCACGCGGGTTTGGCTGTCGGAAGCAATCAGCGACGTAAATTATAAAGAGAATGTCTTTGATGGCGCCTTCACCCTCATAGACCAGCCCTACGACTACCTGTCGCTTCGCAGCAGCGTCGAGCATTCGCTCACCGTTGATGGATTGGCCGCGAAAGTCAGCGGCGCCGTTGCGGTGAATCTCGGTATCTCCGGCACGGAAGGCACGCTCGCGAGCGATCAACCCGGTTTGCCGACTCCGCAGTTTCGCTATGCAGACTTCACACTCGGCTATCATCAGGATCTGCCCTTGGGTCTTGATATGGATTTAACAAGCGCCGTGCGATGGACCGAAGACACGCTTCCGGTTCAACAGCAATGGGTGCTGGGCGGCATGGGAAATTTGACGGCGTGGGAGCCGGGTGTTGTCGCGGCGGATCGCGGTTACAACGGCAGGGTTCAAATCAATGCGCCGGCGATCAAGCAATTCGATTCAAGCGCGCAGTTCGGCGTCTTCCTCGAGACCGGAGGCGCAAGCTTTGCAGCGCGAGCGCCGGGAACACCATCCTGGCAGGCGCTCTCCGATGCTGGGCTGAGCCTGAAGCTCGAACTGCCCTACAAGCTTTCGGCAACGGCCCTCGCGGCGTGGCCAATTGAGCAGAGTGGATTTAATGCCATCGGCCGGTCCAACCTTGATCTCAATCGGATCGATGCATTCTTTCTTGTGCGCAAGGGATTTTGATCATGCAAAAGGCCGTGCTCGCCCTGCTGCTTGTCATCGCATCGTCTCCGGTTGCTGCCGCGGAGATCTTGGCGCAAGTCGGGCGCGACCCGATTACGCTTGATGACGTCATGGCGGTAAATCCAGCCGCCAAAGATGATCCGGCAATCCGCGCCGACGTCGTCCATGGGTTGATTGATCGGCGAATCGCGCTCGTCGAAGCGGAACGCCTGGGCATCGATAAAACCCCGGAATTTGATGAGCTGTTGAAAGTGGATCGCGACAGGCTCGTGGTCGGCCTTGCGATCGAAAAGTTCAGCGCCGCCCGTCCGGTCACGGAAGCTCAGCTTAAGGTTGCCTATGACAAAGCCTACGGCAAGCCGCTCCCCGACGAGTTCCGGCTGAGTGAGATCATTGTCGATAGCTTCACCTCGGCTGACAGAATTCTTGCCGAGATCAGGGCTGGCAAATCATTCTCAATTCTCGCGGCAGACAATTCTCAGGATGCGCAGTCGGCCGCGATTGGCGGTGAGCTCGGATGGCAATCGGCGGGAGCCTTGCCGGCCGCACTGCTCAAGGCTGTCAACACTATGAGTGTTGAGGAAGTGGCTGGCCCGATTTCACTGCCGCAAGGGTTTGCGGTGATTGAGCTATTAGGCCGCCGCCCCGCCCATAAGCCGTCGCTCGCAGAAGCAAAGCCCCAACTGACCGATGCTATCCAGCAGGAAGCATGGAGCGAGCACATTCTGAAGCTGCGCGAACAGCAAGCCGGCCAAATTGTCGTCACGCAGCCGAGCGAGTAGTGCGCTCTTCATTTTCGGGCTTAGGACATCGTCTGGGCGAGGTCACCGAGCGCGGTTATGAGCGGCGCGAGGAAGGCAGCGTAAGCTTGCCAGCGCGCAACCGAAGTCCGGTAGATCGGCTTTCGCACCTGTGCGGCGCTGATCGTATGGACGGGCCGGTGCGTGCGATGAAAGGCGAGGCAGGACTCCTCCCATGTGAGTCCGCAATGCGCGATGATCCGGCGCGCTTGCGTCTCGAAGTCCGTAACAACCTCCTCGTATTTCACATCGAGAATTCGTCCCGGCGGCAGGACGCGGCGCCAATGCGCCATCAGCGCATGATAGCGGCGATAATATCGTCCAATCGTGCCGAGATCGTTGGCGTGCTCAACGCCGCACTCAAACGGCTTCATATAGCTCGAAAGGCACGTGTCAATTGGATCGCGCATGCAGTGGATGATCTTAGCGCCGGGCAGCGCCAGGTGAACAAACCCGATCATCTGGGTGTTGGTGAGCTGCTTGTCGGTGACATGCGGCCTGCCTTCGGCATATTTGCCGATGCGAGCGAGATAGGCCGCGCCGATTCGATCGAGCTGCGGTTTCGTCAGTAGACGGATGTCCGGCGCGGTGCCGGCGGACAGCCCCTCGGACAGCACGCTCCGGATCGCGGGCGTGAGCTCGTTGATTTCGCCGGCCGCCGAAACCCCGGAATGGCTTGCAAGGACTTGCTCAACCAGCGTCGTTCCGGAACGTGGCATGCCAACGATGAAGATCGGCATGGTGGACAGGTTGCCGGCGCCAGCCAGCCGCTTGACGAAATCCGCATTGAAAATCTCGGCCATGCGATCCATGCGCGCGAGCGTCAGCGCTTCGTCGTAACGCGATGCGCGCCGGTCTTGCTGTTTTGCCGTGTCGAAATGGTGAAAAGCGGCCGCAGCATTGCCCGTATCGTCGTAGGCCTTGGCAAGCGCATAGCGCAGATCACGCGCTTCGCTCGGCTTTGTGGCTGTTGCGAGCAGCCGCTCCATAGCCGCAATCAACGGATCGTCTGCCGTGAAGTCGTATATGTCGACAAGCTCGATATAGACCTTGATTTGGTCGGGATAGATCCGGACCAGCTCGAGAAGCTGCCTGCGCGCCTGCTCGACATAGCCGCAAGTCTTGAACAGGCCAGCCTGGCGCAGATTGACCGTAAGATTGGCCGGATCGAGCCGCTTGGCGCGGGTCAGCACGGCAAGCGCGCGATCATTGTGCCTAAGCAAGGCGAGGCCGCGCGCCAATTGAGTGAGCGTAACGACGTCATTGGGTGCGAGCTTTAGCGCTTCCTCAGCCGCTGCCACTGCATCACTAGGCCGGCTCGTCTCGGCATATATGCAGGCCAGAAGCGCATGCGCGAACGGATCGGAATGGTCGGCATTGCGTAAGTCGATTGCGGGTTGCTCCGCTTCGCGAAACTGGCCGAGCTCGACGAGCGCGAGGATCAGTCCCTTGCGGCTGTCGGTGTCGGTGGGATCGGCGGCGAGCGCCGCTTTGAACTCGGCGGTCGCTTCGGCATGACGGCCCTGTAGCGAGTGCATCGCGCCGAGCCAAAAGTGCGGCTCGAAACGATGCGGGTTACGGTCGGCGGCGCGTTGCATCCATGCCAGCGCCTCAGCCGCTTGTCCGGCAGAAAATGCAATTCGTACCGCTTCGATGGTGGCTTCGAGTGGCGCGCCGGGCAGCTCGCCGGCCCGCCTGAAGGCCCGCAGGGCGGCTTCGAACTCACCCTGATCCCGCAGCGCGATTCCGAGTCGGAACAGGGCGTCCGGGTCGTGGCACTGGGCGAGCGACTTCGCGTCGCCGAGGAGCTTTAGGCAGGCTTGAGATTGACCCGAGTCCTCGCTCTGGCTGGATTCTTCATGCGCGGCACTGTTTTCCGATCTTGTGCCAATCACGGCCCCAGTCCTCCCCACACGCATTAACGTCGCTTAGCTTGTAGCCAGTCGCGCACAGTTTCGTGATGAATCGCTACCAATTGGCGACGATAGAGGCGGCTAAATACGATTTGGAAGGGGGCGTGGTGCCGCGCAGCGTCGAAAGACGCGAAATGGTGAGGGCGATTTGTGCGCGCGTGACACAAAGCCACCCCGCGGCCGTGGGCATGCTTCCTGCTAGCGCAACCAGCAGAAGGTCCCGACAGCTGCCAGGCGACTGGTGTCAAGCCTAGTGCGGCGCTCAGGGATCAGGTATTGGGTGGGCAATTCTCATGGCGAATGACAAGACGCCTGACGGCGAGCGCGGCATCCGGGTGCTCGGCGCGGGCAGGGCAAGTGCTGAGGAGTTCGAACGGGCTGTGCGCGACTTTTCGGCATCCGAACTGTTTCGCAAGACATTCGAGGACGGGATGGCCATGGTCGAGGAGACCGCGGCTTATCTCGACGGTCCTGGGCGTGAGGCGTCCAAGGCGCTGCCGCGGCGCGTTGCGCTTGCCTATGCCGGCGAAAGCATGCGCCTTACGACGCGCCTCATGCAGGTCGCCTCGTGGCTCCTGGTTCAGCGTGCGATTCTCGACGGCGAGATGACCCCGGTGCAGGCTTCTCAAGAGAAATACCGCCTAGGCGCGCGCGAGGTTTGCCTCGCTCCCGCGATGGAAGGCACCGATCTTTTGCCCCAACGGTTGCAGGAATTGCTCGAGCGCTCGGCGCATCTTTACGACCGCGTCGACCGGCTCGATCAGATGATGTACCGCCAGAAGGCGGTAATGTCGGGCGTCAACGAGCAGCTTGACCGGTTGGCGCATGCCTTCAGCGTGCGCATCGAGGGCGAGCGCCAGTAAGCG
>JBAQHC010000535.1:0-9890 GCA_049288095.1 Alphaproteobacteria bacterium
GACGGCTCACGCGCCGGCCCCTCGGCGCATTGACGCTCCGGTCGACCCCGAAAAGCGCCACCCCCTCGCACGCTTGAAGCGATGCGTCCAAGCCCAAGACCGCCAGCCTCAAAGAGGGGCGGCGGCCCTTGTCGGGAATCGCTCACAAGCTGTTATGAAAATATCACACGCTGGGCAAAAGTAAAGGACTGTGGCCGCCTCGCCGCAGTGCGGCAAGACGCCCACGAACCTCAAGTCCATCGGCCCGGCAAGGTAAATGAAAGCGCCGGGAACTTCTTCGCCGCTCAGCTTCCTTCGCCGGGCTCGGCGCTGAAGTACTTGTCGAGCTTGCCTTTTTCTTCAGCGTATTTATCCGCATCGGCCGGCGGTGTGCCCTTTATCGTAATATTCGGCCATTTCTCCGCGTATTCCTTGTTGAAAGCGATCCACTGCTCAGTTCCGGGTTCCGTGTCCGGTTTGATGGCGTCGATCGGGCACTCGGGCTCGCATACGCCGCAGTCGATACATTCGTCGGGATGGATGACGAGCATATTCTCGCCTTCGTAGAAGCAGTCCACCGGACACACTTCCACGCAATCCATGTACTTGCATTTGATGCAAGCATCCATCACCACATAGGTCACGCCATATCTCCTTGGCCTTTACCGCCCACACCCACCGTGCCTTGGGCAAGCTTTTGCTCTGCCCGCTTGCGCGCCTCGCCCGCCGCCTTGTCGGGAACGTAAAGTAGCCCGGCGATGCGTCGCATCAAGTTCCCCTCGTAATCATGAACCACGCCGTCGCACAAGACCGTGGTCCACATCATCTCGACCAGCTCGATGCGCTCTTCTTCGCTAAAGCTCCGGTTAGCGGCAAGAGTAAATTTGAACACCTCGTTGGATTGAGACTGGAGCTTCTCGCCTAGGCCAAGGAGGCGCGTTGCCTCATCCGCAGACAGCTTGAAGCGGCTCTCGATGAGCCCAAGTATGGTCTTGCGCTCGCCTTGATCGAACTGCCCGTCCATTGCCGCCGCCTCGACAAGCAGCGCAGCCGAGGCGATCTCGGCTTCCGAGAACTTCCGCCCTTCCGGCTCCGCTCCCGGAATGTCGAGCAGCCAAGACCGCACCTTTTCAAGGAAGCTCGGCACTAATCCTCCTCGTCAAGTTGATCACGGGCCTTGAGCGCCCCGATGGCGCGCCGGTCGCGCTTGTCCGGCCGCGCGGGCGGGCGCGGCGAGGGCGACTCTTCCGGTGCGGCTGAGATCGCAGCCGAGGGCGGCGCCATATCCTTATAAAGCGTCTGAGCTTCGCTTGCAGGTCCGCGCCGCACCCCGCCAGAGATGACTTCGAGTACCCGCACCACCCCGCGGATCTTCAGCGTTACCACGTCGCCCGCTTTGAGCGCATAGCTGGGCTTGTCGGTGCGGATGGTTTGGCCCGCGCGCGTGATGCGAACGGCGCCATCTTCCACGGCCTTGCTCGCAAGCGAACGCGATTTGAAGATGCGTGTGAACCACAGCCAGCGATCGATGCGCTGGCCGTCCTGGGGCTCGCTCACGCTCATTTCGGCTTGAGCTGGCCTTTGAGCTGCGCAAGCACGGCGAAGGGCGAATCCTTATCGTAGACCGGCTCGCGCGGGCGCTGATGATGCGGACGATCATTGCGGTGCTGATGCTTGCCGCCTCCGCCGCCTTGGTGCGGCTTGCCCTGCTGTTGATGGCGTCCGCGATTGTCGCCGCCTTGGCGCTGCTCCGTAGGCTGAGCATTGGGCGCGGCGCCCGCCTTCGCTGCATTCGCCGCTTGCGCGCCGTCCTTGTTGTCTCTGCCATAGCGCCGTTCATGGCGATCGCGGCCTTGATTTTGACCGGCGCGTGCACCTGGCTTGCCATGGCGTTGTTGTTGCTCATTGCGCTTGCCGCCGCGCCGGTCTTCGCGCTGCTCGTCTTGCGGACGCGCAGCACGCCAAATCACGTGATCAACATTATCTTCCTTGATCGTGATCTTGCGGTAACCCAAGCCCTTCAGCACTTCCTCGAAATCGGTGGCCGAGCAGCCGGCAAGCGAAAGCATTTCCGGCACGACTTGGAACGAGCCGGGACGCGGCTTGAATGCGGGCTTTGCCGGTGCTGCGGGCGCGGCTTGCGGTTCGGCGGTAACGGCTTGAGTTGCTGCGCCTTCGGCTGCCGGTGCAGCTTCGGCGCCAGCTGTTTCGGCGTTAGGCGCTTCGGCAACAGGCGCATCTGCGGTTGGCGCATCAGCGGTCTCGACATCCGCGGCTTCAACCTGCGCTTCGGTGCCTTCGCTTGACGCTTCCGCGGCTTCGGTTGTCGCTGGCGCGGCCGCAGCAGCCTCGCTCGAAGGAGCGGAGAGGTTCACGACGATCGGCGACTTCGTTGCTGGCTTCGGTGGCTCAGGGAAGCGTTGCTTGCGGATGAGATTGCCGATGCGCTCCAAAATGTCGACGCGCACCGCGCGATTGGCAATCCGGCGATAGCCGGCGGCCGCTAAGAACGCATCGCTCCATGCCGGATCGAGCGGCGCCGAGGTCAATCCGGGCGGCGGCGGGGAGGGCACGCCTTCAGGCGTCAGAGCGAGGCCCGAATGCACGCCCCACAACAGCACGAGCAATCGCGCTTGCGCTGGCTTCAGCAAGTTCGGCAAATAAATCGAGAACTCGCCGAACCGCACGCCGAGCGCGCGAAGCTGTGCACGGTCCTCCGGCGTCAGCGCCTTGATTTGTTCAGCAACTGAAGCACGTGCGAGCACGCCGAAATTTTCGAGCAATTGAAAACCGATGCCGCGCGCAAGGCCGTTGAGCGCGGGCTTGCGCTCGGCGCCAAGCGGGATTGGCCCATCGCCGACCTCGCCGACTTCTTCGTCATGAGCTTTCTTGAGTTGCACGAGGCCCGGCAGGGTCTCCGTGATCGTGAGATCTACCCACGCCTCAAGCAGCATCAGGATGCCCTGGCGGCCATCGGCGCCAAGAAGATCTGAGATCATCTCGCTCGCGACGAGCTCAACGCGCGGCTTGAGCGGCGAGCGCCCAGGCTTCAAGCGCGCGATCGGGTGGCCTTCGAAAACGATGACGCCCTGATCCTTGAGCGAGACATCTTCCTTGCGAGCCGCGCGCAGGCGCGCCGCGACGCGATAGATAAAAGGCTCGAGCGCTTTGGTGGCAGCGCCGCGCAGCGCGCGCGCCTCGAGCGCGCTCTTGGATTCAGTGGCGCGCGGGTCGAGCACGAAACGAAGGCCTGCGAGGCGGCCGATGAATTCGCCTTCGATCGAGACTTCACCGTCTTCATCGACAATCACATCAATGAAATCTTCTTCGGAAAGCTTACGCATGAGCACGCTGGTGCGCCGGTCGATGAAGCGCTGCGTCAGGCGCTCGTGCAAAGCGTCGGAAAGATTGTCCTCGATCTCTTGTGTGCGGCCTTGCCAATGCTCGGGCTTTTCGAGCCACGTCTCGCGATTGGAAACGTAGGTCCAGGTTCGGATGAAGGCGAGCCGCGCCTGTAGCGTGTCGATGTCGCCTTCGGTGATGTTGAGGCGCTCGATGTGGCCCGCCAGCCAATCTTCCGGCAGCTTGCTGCCGTTGTCGACGAGGTGCACGAAGATATTCGTCAGTAGGCGGACATGATCGTCGATGAAGGTTTGCTGGAAATCAGGGATCTGACACACGGTCCAGAGCAAGCGCCGATGCGCTTCGCTCGGCGAGCGGTTCACCACCTCTAAGTTCGCGCCCATCTGCTTGAGCGAGACGAGATCGGTTGCTGCCTTCGCGCGAAGAAGACCGCGCGAGGATGGTGCGATATCGAGCGACGAAATCATCGCGTCGATCGAGGAGAAATCGATGTCGTCATTGCGCCAATGCAACAGGCGCACGGGATCGAAGCGGTGATTTTCGATCGCGTCGACAAGCTCGGCATCGAAAGGTGGGCACTCGCCCGTTACGCCGAACGTGCCGTCGTTCATATAACGCCCGGCGCGACCGGCAATTTGCGCAAGCTCATTTGCCTTCAAATCGCGATAGCCATGACCATCGAATTTGCGCCGCGCAGCGAAGGCGACATGGTCGATATCCATGTTGAGGCCCATGCCGATCGCGTCGGTCGCAACGATGAAATCGACATCGCCCGATTGATAAAGCGCAACTTGCGCATTGCGCGTGCGCGGGGAGAGCGCGCCCATCACGACGGCCGCGCCACCGCGTTGACGCCGAATAAGGTCGGCCGCGCTGTAAACCTGATCGGCGGAGAAGGCTACGACAGCGGAACGACGAGGCAGCCGCGAGACTTTGCGCTCCCCCGCATAGGAGAGCTGCGAAAGGCGCGAGCGCTGCATGAACTGAATGCCGGGCAACAGCTCGCGCAATGCGCCGCGCATTGTCGCCGCGCCCAAGAACAAAGTTTCGAGCTGCCCGCGCGCGTGCAACAAACGGCTTGTAAATGTATGGCCGCGCTCCGGATCGCTGGCGAGCTGAATTTCATCGACCGCAAGAAATGCAACGCGCTTATCGAGCGGCATCGCTTCGACGGTGCACACCCAATAGCTCGGGCTCTCAGGGATAATCTTCTCTTCGCCGGTTACGAGCGCAACAGCGCTTTCGCTGCGCAGGCCGCAAATGCGGTCGTAAATTTCGCGGGCGAGCAGGCGCAGCGGCAAGCCGATCATGCCGCTTTCGTGCGCGAGCATTCGCTCGACGGCGTAGTGAGTCTTACCGGTGTTGGTTGGGCCTAATACCGCGACGACATTATTTAGCGGGGCGGGAGTATCCGTCCGCCGCGGACTCTGCGGCAAAGAAGCATCTGCGGCGGTCATGATGCGCAGCTAGATGCCGTATTCCAGCGCGTGAGTCCAGCGCGCCAAACAGTTTGTCAGCTCTGTGTCTTCTCCACAGGACAAACACTTATCCACAGAACAAAGAGAAAACAAAGCCCCGACGAATCACCAACACGGCATGGTTGATGATTCGTTCCGGCTACTAGATTTTGTGCCGATTCGGAGGAAAACACATAGGGGTTAACGGCGCAAGAGAAATGTCACGTATTGGCACAAGAAAATTAACGCCGCGCCAGCCCGCATTCTCTCCGCTCATCCTCCGCGTAGGCGGAGGATCCATATCTGCTGGGCTCAGTTCGGACGTCCGGCTTATGGATCCCCGGCATTCGCCGAGGGTGAACGGCGGAGGGGCTAACCGCCCAAGGTGACAACGAGCTTGGTTGCGCGCGCGACGATGCCGCCGAACTCGGTCGAGGTCTGCATCCGCACCGGCAGGATAAAGTCCGTACCCGGATAAGGCGCCATCCAAATGTCGAGTGTCGGCACCTGGTACCCCTTGCCTTTCTTGGATGGCTTGAAGCCGGCAACACGCACATAGTTGGTCGTGCACAAATAAGCCGGCACGGACCTCCCATTATTGTAGGCTTTGCCAAGCGAGGCGGTGTCGTCCTTCTTGTAATCGAAGGTCAGATTGTAGCGGCGCTTGCCGTCGAACACAGGAACGACGGCGCCGCATTTGTGGCCGTCGCTGACACTTGAGCCGAGCATGATGTAAAGCGCAGCGCTTAACGGATCGACGGTCCCGCGTTTTTGATCGGTCAGAACCGGAAAGCGATTGAGATCGTATGCGGGGTTCGAATTGATGTCGGTCGGCAACCCGTCATGGTCGTAGAGAAGGCCGACGAGCTGGCGCTTATCGGGCGCCGTCGTGTCGGAGTTGTAGGTGTGCGGCACGACCAGATGGTCGCGCACGTCGCCGGTGGAGACCGCGGCGATCTGTGAGCTTGCGAAGGAGTCGGCGAGGCCCTTGGTCGAGACCGTGCTCACCGCAAGATAGTGGCCGTGATCGACGGTGGCGGCCAATGCCGCGGTCGCAAGATGAAGCCCGCCAACATAGACGTCATAAGTGATTTCGAGCTTCTGCGCCGAGGGCGGCTTAGGTAAATCAAGCCCGCTGCCAAGATCGATCTGACGCGCCTGCCCGCTCGGCGCCGAGGGGTCGTGGTGAACGAGGGCGCTTAGCGCGAGGGGCTTGTCGGCGGGTGGATCGCCGTTGGCCAGCGCGCCCGATGCAATGAATGCAATGATAGTGGTACAGGCGGCAAGACGCCGGCTAAACAGGTTCTTAGTCACAGTTACGCCCTCACTCCCCATCCTGGAACTTTATCTCTCATTGTTTGAGACGAACCAAGCCTGCCTTTTCGAGTTGTTAGAAATGTGACCGCACTTGAGCGCCGGCAAGTCCCCATGTCATGCATGGGGCCCGGGGATGCTGCCAGGGGCCGTTTGGCTTGACCATTAGCGCCGTGCAGCCTATAGGGTGCCCGCCGCAGCAGCCCACCAGGGGCGCGGGCATTAATCTTTGTAAAGGCAGGGTGATCCTGATGTCCCGGGTTTGTGAACTGACCGGCAAGCGGCCCATGGTCGGCCACAATGTCAGCCACGCCAATAACAAGACCAAGCGGCGCTTCTTGCCTAATCTGGTCGCCAGCACGCTGACGAGCGATGTTCTGGGCAAGCGAATCCGGATGCGGATCTCGACGGCGGCGCTCCGCACCGTCGACAAGAAAGGCGGGCTCGACGCCTATTTGCTCGATGCCCGGGACGATATCTTGTCGCTCAAGGCCCGCCGCTTGAAGCAGGAAATCGCCAAGGCCAAGTCCCAGGGCTGACGGCGCGCGTTTTGCATCTCGCAACCTTGGGCAGAATAAGATGGCTTGGGTGTGGACCATCCAGGCTCAAGGGGCGGGGCAGTGTCTTTCATAGAGTCCGACAAAGACCTTTTGCTGGATAGCGAGGGGGCACCACGGATAGGCATGGCGCGCGGCGTTGCGATCAAACCGGCGAAGCCAAAGCCGACCATTTGGACCGCCGTTCGCGCGGTTCTGCGATTGATCGTGCCTGTGATCGCGCTGATGGCCGTTTACGGCCTCGCCCTCTATTACACCTCAACGCCCATTTATGCTTTCGACGTCTTCCCGGATGAGAAGTGGTATCTCAATCCAGGCTATTGGCTGACGGCTGGCCATTTGATCTTGCCGTTTGCGTGGTTGGTAAGCGCGCTCACCAACCGGCGCTATGGTGACGGTTATGCGTTCACACAGCTCATCGTGACCTGGGCGATTATCGGCATCGCGCTCTTTGCGGCGACGAACTTCGCGAATTTGCCGATGAGTCCCCTGCCCAACAAGCGCCTGAGCCTTTCGTTCCTCTTCGCCATCATCGTCGGCCAGGTTGTCGGCATCTATGTGTTCGACCGCACGCGCGGCCGCACGTGGTGGGGCGCGCCGCTGTTCTCGGCGCTGTGGGGTCAGACCGCTTTCGTCGTGTTGTTCTACACGCTCGCTTATGTTGGCATGAGCGATCCTTGGACCAATTTCATGATGATGGATTTGGGCTTCAAGATCGCGGCGTCTTTCGTGATGCTCATTCCCTATCACTTGCTGCGCGGCATCGTCCGCCCGCTGCCCGGCTACGGCGGCGCATAATAGGCGCCTATCAGCGGCTCATCCTTCGAGGCTCGGCTCGTGGTTCGAGGCGCGCAAGATCGCGCGCACCTCACCATGACGAGCCGAGCGCCTCAGGATGACGAACGTCGTAATAGATGATTTCATGCCCTCTCAAACCGAATTGAGAGAGAATGAGCATGAGCCAATCATTGCCGCAGCCCGAGCCGGGTTTGACCTCCCAACAATTGATCGAGCGTGCCCGCGCGCTTCAGCCCTTGCTGCGCGCGCAGCAAGATGAGAACGACGCGCGCGGCTGTTACTCCGACGAAATCCATAAGCGGCTGCTCGAAGGCGGCCTCTATCGCGTGCTGCAGCCACGCCGTTTCGGCGGTTATGAGTGCGACCTGAAGACCTTCATCCAATGCATCATGGAAATCTCGCGCGGGCACTCAGGCGCTGGATGGTGCTACGCGCTCGCGGCTTCGCACAGCTATGTCCTGGCCTGTCATTGGCCGGAAGAAGCGCAAGTCGATATTTTCGGCAGCGACGGCGATTACCGTTCGGGAATGGTGATCGGCAACGGAACGTTGAAGCGCACAAATGGCGGCTACATCATCAACGGCGTGTGGCCCTTCGCTTCCGGCACGCCGGTGTCGAACCATTTCATGGGCAGCGGGCTGATCATGCGCGATGGCGCACCGCCGCAGACGGCGCTTTTCGTCGTGCCGCGCGACAAAATCAAAATCCTGCGGGATTGGGGTGGTGCGCGCGGGATGGGCATGCAGGCGAGCGGCTCGAACAGCGTCGAGCTCAAAGATGTCTTCGTGCCTGAGCTCCATGTCGTTGTGAAGCCGATCGAAAATGTGATGATGGCGAGCGAGGAAGGCGGCTCACCTGGCGCTCGTCTTCATAAGAACCCGATGTATCTCGGCATTCTGCAGGGCTGGTTCGCGACCGAATTCGGCGCGATTCTTTCAGGCACGGCACGCGCGGCGCTCGATGAATATGAAGGGCTGATGAAATCGAAAGTGCAAACCTTCGATCCCACAAGCAAGCGCTCGCACGACCCCAATCAGCAGCGCGCCATGGGCGATGCGATGAATCTTGTCGATGCCGCCGAGCTTCTAACGCTTGCGAATGTCGACTTCGTCTCGGACCTGCACCGACGCTGGGCCAGGGACGGAACGCCGATCACGCAAGCCGAAACGCTACGCGCAGCGGGCGTTGCGCGCCAGGCGTGCCGCATGGCGTGTGATGCAGTCGAGCTTTTGTTTCACACCGCAGGGGCCGGCGTCGTGAAGGAAGGTCAGCGTCTCGGGCGCTATTTCCGGGACGTGCAGATGATTCGGGTGCATGTGCAATCAAGCCCGCGCTGGGCGATCATGCGCGCTGCCGGACAACTCGGCATCGGACCGCAGGGCGCGCATTTTTGATCCTGTACGCAAGTCGCAAGCGCTTCCCTCCCCCTCTGCGGGGAGGGATAGGGTGGGGGGCAGACTCTTGCGTCATTTCAGGCTCGGTTACCCCCACCCGAAACGCTTTGCGTTTCGACCTCCCCACAGGGGGGAGGTTAAATGAATTACGACTCTCATTCGTTGAGCAAAAACTCGAACAACACCGTGTGCTGCAGCGGGCTCTGATTATCATCCGAGATCACGTAAAGCAGCGTCTTGCCATCGGGCGTCTGACGATTGGCAAGGCCCTCCATATTGTCGATCGAGCTGGTGTTGCCGAGCTCGGCGATTACTTCGCCACTGAGCACCGCGCCCGGAGCGATCATCTCATGCCGGATGCGCCTTATCCGCATGCCGGGCCCGCCAATCCGCGTGTAACGCCGCTCGAGCGTTAGAATATCGCCGTTCGGCAACCGCGAGAGATCGGTGAGATCGTAAGGATCGTCACGGTGAAGCGTGAGCGTTGAAGACGGCGTGCCGTCAAGCGGCACGATCCAGCCTTTCTCGTTTCCGGCTTTGTCGAGCGTGCGCTCGGTGATCGCGAGCAAGCGTCCGTCGGCCAATAGCGTGATGCCCTCGAAGCCCTTGTTGGGCACGTTGTTCTTAACTTCGGGTGGCATCCCCACGGGATGAGGACGCGCAAACAATCCTTCGCGGCCGATTTCGTAGCGGTCGACGCGATCCTTGGTTTCGAAGCCGACGAAGATATCGCCGATGCCGCCGTCGCCCGGAAATGTATCGAGCGGCGCGATTGATTCTGAATCCCCCCGCAGCTCGTCGAGCTGTTTGCCGTTCGCGCCGAGCATTGGCGCCAGGATCGTGCTTTTCACGCCCGCAACATGACCGCTCTCTTCGATCAGAGTGCCGGTGAACCAATAAGCGCGATCGGACTGCGCGAGGAACTTCGTGCCGTCCTTATTGACGAGGAGCCCGGAATAGCCGCCGAAGCGATGATCGCGCGATGCGAGAACGAGCCCGCCCAGGTAAGTCAGCTTGCCGATTTGGCG
>JBAQHC010000536.1:0-1996 GCA_049288095.1 Alphaproteobacteria bacterium
GTTACACTCAGTGCAGATCAGCTATTGGGGTACCTTCCCATAGCGACGCCGAAGCAATGCGAGAAGCCGTCATCGTCGGTCAAGAAGAACTCGGTTTGCCCGTAGTCTCGCACCTCGACATCCGAGACCACATAGCCGAGCTGCTTCAAGTGCTGGCGCAATGCGTGAAGGTCATCCGGCGCCCAGTAGAAGCGCACACCCTCATAATCCTCGGGCTTTTCCGGCGTGCCAGCCCGCTGGTTGAGCATGAAGGCCATATGGTCTTTGCGAATGCCGCAGCCGATGAGCTTGCCTTCGGGCGAGCGCGCTTCCCACCACATCGTCGTGAAACCGAGGCCGTCTCGCCACAGCTTGAGGCTCTTGTCGAGGTCCTTGCTCGGCACAATCGGAATACAGGAAGCAATGCTCATCCTTGTCCCATCCGTTCAACTATTGCCGGCCGGAGATACCAATCGCGTTGCCATCGGGATCCTTGCCGGCGCACATATCGAAATGCGGGGTCGAGATGATCTTGCCCATCTTGGTGCCGGCCTTCACGAGCTGCGCCCGAGCGGCGGCGACATCGTTGGCGTAGAAGTTCAGGCGCGGTGGCCGCTTGCCCGGCTCGCTCTTGCCCACATGCAGCGCGATGTTGCAGGTGCCTGCCTCGAAATCGACCCAGCCCTTCTCTCTGCCCGCGATCTTGAGGCCGAGCACATCGCGATAGAAGCGCGTCATCGCTTCCATGTTCGGCGTGTAGATGATGATGCGGCGCAGGCGAAATTCCATCGGGCCCTCCTCGGCTTTCCGCCCAAGGCGCCCCATCTCCTATTTTTTTGTCAACCCCAATTTTCGCATCGTCATGGCCAGCGTCATCCTGAGGTTGTCGAATGACGGATCGCCACGGCGCGCGCCGCGCCTCGCGATGATGCAGAGCTATTCGGCGGCTGTGGCGGTGGCTTTGCCGCGCTCGGCTTCGAGCGCCGCGGCTTTCTTTTCGACCAGCTCGACAATGTGATCGACGAGCTTCTCGTTCGCGATCTTGTGGTCTTGAACGCCGGAGAGATAGACCATGCCCGAGCCGGCGCCGCCGCCAGTGAAGCCGATATCGGTTTCGCGCGCTTCGCCGGGTCCGTTCACCACGCAGCCGATGATCGAAAGCGTCAGCGGCGTTGAGATGTGCTTGAGGCGCTCTTCTAAAATGCCGACGGTCTTGATGACGTCGAAGCCTTGGCGCGCGCAAGACGGGCAGGAAATAATGTTGACGCCGCGATGGCGCAGCTGCAACGCCTTCAGCATGTCGAAACCGACGCGGACTTCTTCACTCACGTCAGCCGATAGCGAAACGCGAATGGTGTCGCCAATGCCGCTCCACAACAGCATGCCCATGCCGATGGACGATTTCACCGTGCCGGGGATCATTGCGCCCGCTTCGGTGATGCCAAGGTGCAAGGGATAATCGCACGCGTCGGCCAAGCCCTGATACGCGGCGACGGCCAAGAACACGTCAGAGGCTTTGCAGGAAATCTTGAACTCGCGGAAGTCGTGGTCTTCCAAAATCTTCGCGTGCGTGAGCGCGCTTTCGACCATCGCCTCGGGGCATGGCTCGCCATAGCGCTCCAAGAGTTCCTTCTCGAGCGAACCGGCATTGACGCCAATGCGCATCGAGCAGCCGTAATCCTTCGCCGCCTGGACGACCTCTTTCACGCGCGCCACCGAGCCGATATTGCCCGGATTGATGCGCAGGCAGGCCGCGCCCGCCTTTGCGGCCTCGATCGCTCGCTTATAGTGGAAGTGGATGTCGGCAACGATCGGCACCGGCGAGGCCTTGCAGATTGCCGGCATGGCCGCGGTTGATTCCTCGTCGGGGCAGGAGACGCGCACGATATCGGCACCGGCCTCGGCCGCGCGCCGCACCTGGGCGATCGTCGCCTTGGCGTCGGAGGTCAAGGTGTTGGTCATGGTCTGGACGGTGATCGGCGCATCGCCGCCGACCGGCACCTTGCCAACCATGATC